>CAZDGY010000001.1:0-34059 GCA_964504685.1 uncultured Kofleriaceae bacterium
GATCTCTCGAGGATGGCGTCCATCTGTGGGCGTTGTCGCGTGTCGGCGCGCGCGTGCCGCTGTACGGTCCACTCGACGCGGTGGTCGCGCCATCGAAGGTCGCCGCTTGGATCACCGCGGTGCTCGACGCGGACTGGCCGGAGCCGGACAAGGTCGCGTTCCCGCTCGCGCAACTCGGCCGGCGCACCGGCGATCGCACGCGTGATATCGACGACGCGACGCGCAGCAAGCTCGCGGCGGTCGTGCGCGCGCTACCCGGGGGCGATCGCGCGGTCGTGCTCGTCGAGCAAGTCGTCGCGCTCGAGGCGCGCGAAGAACGCGTCGCGCTCGGCGATACGTTGCCGGCGGGCTTGCGGCTCGTGCTCGACGATTCGAACCCCGAGTAGCAGTCGGGTACAATGGCTTCGATGCGCGCAACGCTCGTGCTCGCGGCGCTCGGGCTCGCGAACGGTTGCGGCCGCCTGCGGTTCGCCGACCTCGGCGATGCCGCGCCGCTGGACGCCGGCTGCACGTTTGGACCCTGGAGTGCGCCGCGTCCGCTGACCGAGCTGTCGAGTACGGCCGACGACTACGGCCCGTGGTTATCGCCCGATCGCTTGACCGCGCTGGTGTCGTCGAACATCAGCGGCGACTTTCAGATCCTGCTCGCGCAGCGCGCCACGGTGCAATCGCCGTTCACGGCACCGACGGTGATCCCGCTCGGGCCAGGCGCGTATGGCGATCCGTGGCTGTCGCCGGATGGCCTCACGCTCTGGATCGACAGCTCGCCAGCGACGTCGATCCTCAGCGCCACGCGCGCGTCCGTGTCCGAGGCGTTCGCTACGCCCATCGTCGAGACCGAGCTCGCGCTCGGCAAGCCGGAGGTCAACCCGGGCTTATCACTCGACCAGCTGACGATCGCGTTCGATACCCTCACGACGCCACAACACATCTACATCGCGACGCGCACGAGCGTCGCCGACGCGTTCAGCGCTCCGCAATCGCCGCCCTCGCTCGACGTCGCCACCCAGCAATGCTGCGTGAGCTTCTCCGGGGATGGCACGTTCATGCTGCTCGGTAGCGACCTCGCCACGCCCGGCGTGAAGCATATCGTTCAAGTCGCAGACAACGGCGACGGCACGTTCGGCGCACCGATCGAGTTCGCACCTACGCTCGTCGGCAATGACGGCACCGACGATACCGACCCGTACATCACGCCGGGCGGCGACGCCGTGATCTTCGCGTCGCAGCGTGCGCCGGGGCTCGGCTCGCACGACATCTTCGAGGTCGATCGCGAATGTCTGTGAACCCTAACGAGAGCCCATGAACAACAGCGCGAACTGACGCAGCCGCAGCACTGCCGGGATGCCTTCGGCCGAGCTGAACGATAGCGTCTCGGCGAACTTCACGTTGTCCGCGGCTTGCCACGCGACGTACGCGGTGCCGGCGGGGGTTCCGAGCAAGCCGTTGAGCTTGCTCTCGTACTCGCCTTGGACCTTCGCGACCATCGCATCGCCCTCAGCGCCGAGCCGACCTTCGATCGCATCCGCTTGCGACGTGATCCGGTTCTTATACTCGAGCGTCTCTGCCTGGATGTTCTTGATGCCGATCAAGTAGTCCTCGCTGACCGAGTCGGCATCCATGCTGAACACCTTCGCGGCTTCGGCCTTCTTCGCGGAGAGATCGGTCGCGGACAGCGACCCGAGCTTCGCGCGCGACGCGCCCGGGGTCGCGTCGTCGACGCCGAGCAGGCCGACCTGGTAGGCGCGCTCCAGCTCCGCGATCCGCTTCGCCCATTCGGCCGCCTTCTGCGAGACCTGCGCGCTCGTGCCCTGCTGATAGTTGTCGAGGCTCTGCTGGGTGTTCGCGAGCTTCTGGCTCGCGGCATCGAGCAGCTTGTTCTGAGCGTTGAGCTGGATCTGCTGCAGCTGCTTCTCGTACTCGTCGCGAAACGTCACCGCGCGGACGAGCACGGCCTGCGCCTCGAGGTGCATCGCCCCGAGCTGTTTGTTGAGTGCCTTGAGCGCGGCGTCGCTCGCGTCGAGCCGCTCCTTCGTCGTGTAGAACCCGGCCGAGTCGAGCGCGGCCATTTGCTCGCGCAGCACGCTCGTGGCGGTCTCCTCGGCGAGCCGCATGTAGCGATAGCGGCCGTCCGGATCGAGCACATGGTTGCCGGCTTCGACGAGCAGGTGCGCCTCGCCCGGTTTGATCCGGACCGGCACCGAGACATCGAGGTCGACGGTGTTGTTGTCCTTCGTGCGGATAACGAGCGGCTTCTGTGGGCCAACCTTGTCTTCGGTAAAGTCGAGTACGAAGTAGTTGCTCGGCAGCAAGATGTACTTGTGCATGCCGGGAATGCGCATGTGCCAACCCGGGCCGAGGTCACTGTCGAGCACGCCGCTGGCCGCGCTCTGGCGCACGCCGATCTGATTCGGGCCGACCGTGGTCGTGAATACGCCGCTGATCAGCCACAGCACGATCGCGCCAAGCACGATGATCTTCGAAGCGCGGACGAGTCCCTTCACTTGGCACCTCCGATGTTCTCGAGTTGGACTCGAGTCGGATTGCCGTCCTGGCGCACCGGTTGGATCTCGATCGTCACGCCCTTGAGCCGCTCGCCGAGCCGCTCCATCACGCGCTCGACCGGTTGGTTGCGGAACGCGTCGATCTGCGCTTTGCGCGACTGATACTGCGCGTCGAGCTGGCCCTTGAGCTCGTCGGCCTTGCTCTTCGCGGCGGAGCGCGCCGCTTCACCCGCGGCGAGCTTGTCGACGCGATAGCCGTCGACTTCGCGATGGGTCTGGGTGTTCGCGGTGACCGCCTCGGCCAGTGCAGCTTCGAGCTCCGCGCGCTTGGTCTGGTTGATCTTGTTCTGGTCGCGTTCGACTTCGGCGAGCTTGCGGGCGCGCTCGGTCTGCGCGCGCTCGAGATCCGAGCCGATGACCGCGAGCTGGTTCTCGGCCTGGTTGCGCGCTTCGATCAGGTCCTCGTACTCCTTCGAGAACCGCGGGCGCGGCGTGACGATGCTCGTGACCTCGATGCCGTGCTGACCGAGCATCTTGTTCATGCCGGTCTTCGCGAGCGCCTCGGCCTCGCCGAACTTCGTCGGGTTCGACGCGTCGATCGTCGTCAAGTTGCCGAACTCGTCGCGCATGATCGCGCGCGCGTACGGCAGCATCCACTCGTAGTACGCGTGATCGAGGCCGGAGTCGCGCAGCGTCTCGTCGGCCTTGCTCGGAATCGCGCGGAACAAGATCGTCGTGTCGTTGAACGAGAAGCTCGAGCCGTCTTTCGCGCGGACATCGAGCTCGCGAACCTCGAGCGGACTCTTGTTCGCGGTGCCGCGCAAGTGGAACGTCTGCGGGCTGACGTCGAGAATGTAGACGTCTTGGATGCCGAACGGCAGCCGAGTGATGAGCCCCGGTTGGGTGATGACTTCCATCGACCCGGTGACGTTGTTGACGCGCACCGCGACCTGCCCGGCTTCGACCGACGCGCAGGAGTGGATGCCGATAAACGCGAGCACGATCGCGCCGCCGGCGAGCCACAGCCGCGACGGCTCGCTCCCTGCACCGCGTAGGATGTTGAAGATCGACCGAATGCGGTCTTTGGGGTCCTTGGGATCAGCCATAGCGCCTCCGCCGCGCACCTTAGCCCTTCTATCGGCGGCGGACGATGACGGCGAGCAGATCTTCGCTCGGCGGCCCGGCGCGCAACGCCGTCTCGACCACGACGCTCGCTAGCCGACCGCCAGCCGGCGCGATCTCGCGCAGCGTTTCGAGCCAACGGGCATCATCGCTGCCGCGCAGCCCGGTCGAGGCCACGACGACGAGCGTCGCAGGCGGATAGCCGGTTCGGCCGCGCGTCGCGATCGACAGGCTTGCACCGGCGCGCTCGCCGCTCGCGCCGGGCCCGATCGCGATCGGCCTCGGCCGCGGACCGCCGGGTGCGGAGCCGACCGGAAACTCGGCATCGACTTCGATCGGCCCGACGAGCGCCGCGCCCGGGTGTCCAGCGCACGCCCACTCGATCAGCTGTTGCTCGGCGTCGAGGATCGCGAGAAATGCGGCGACCGGCTCGCCGCCGCGCATCACGCCGTCGGCGCTCGCTTGCATCGCCGCGAGTAACTCGTCGAGCCGCAAGCCGGACGCGCCGGTCGTCGCCGCGGCAAATGCGCCGGTCACCGCGGCGGTTGCGAGCGCCGCCGCAACGCCGTGCGCCTGTGATTCGGTGACGAGCAACGCGAGCCGGCCGTCGCCGAGCTCGGTCGCCGACCACCCCGCGCCGCCGCGCTTTGCGGTGCGATATTCGACCATCACCGCCCAGCGGCCGAGCTCGGCATCGCGGCTCGCCGAGGCTTGCAGGCGAAGCGCGTCGGCGACCTCGACCTCGCGCGCGGTTTCGCGTTCGCGCGCCGCCGATCGCGCGAGCCCGATGAACGTCATCGCCCGTGCGGCGGCTCGCGCCGATTCGATGATCAGCCCGCGCTCGCCCTCGCGCAACGCGCGGTCGTACATCGCCTCGACGAGGCCCACGAGCTCGCCGCGATCGACGAGCGGCACGAGCAAGTCGACGCCGCGCTCCGCCGCGAGCGCCTCGAGCGGTCCGCGATTCGTGCCGAGTCGCATCGTCGCGAGATCGGTGACCGCGAGCGCTTCGCTCGTTCGAACGAACCACGCGACGAGCTCCGGCGCCAGTTGCCAACGTTGGCCATTGCATACGAGCTCCCCGGCTTCGGTCCACCACGTCGCGCGCGCGTCGATGCCGATCGAGCGCTTCCACAGGGTCGCCAACCGCTCGGCGACCGCGGCGCCATCCTCGAGCTCTGCTACTCGCGCGACGAACTGCTCGAGCGCGCGCTCACCGGCGACCCGCGCCGGGCGGCGGCGGCCGATCGTCCATGCGACGCCGGTGATGACCGTCCACGCGCTCGCTCCGAGTCCGGCGAGCACGACCGGCGAGCCGTCCGGCATCACCAGCGCGACCGTGCCGACCGCGACGATGATCGCACCGAAGCCGCCGACCTCGAGAGCGACGCCGCGATCGAACCCTTGCGGCCGCAGCAGATCGGTCGCGAGCACGAGGTACAGCGTGAACAGCGCGGCGATCAGCGCGGCGAACCAGGCGACCGGATAGCTGCCTCCTTGGTGGTAGAGCAACAGCGTGTCGCTCGAGCCGACCGCGCCGAGCACGAACACGCCGATCATCATCCGCACGATCCGCCGGCGTTCGCCGCGTGGGGTCGACCGCCCGACGATCACGAGTCCAACCCCGAGCCAACCGACGAGCAGCGACAAGTGGAGCGCGGTCAGCGGCCCGGGCTGGACGTAGTACATCCCCGACGACAGCTGCTGCACACCCGGCACGGTCCACGGCGTCGCCCAACACGCGATCGTGAACGCGGTGCCGATGATGCCCGAGATCCGCGCGAGCCAGCGATAGCGCTCGAGCTGACCACTGACGCCGAGCAACACGAGCAAGAGGTTCGGGCCGACGAGCGCGATCGGCGCATTGCCGAGCCGCAACAACCGAGTCGCGACTTCGGGGTCGTGGGTGCACGCGGCGAGCGCTTGGCACACCGTCCATGGCGCCGCGCTGAACGCCGCGCTGATCACGCCGAGGCGCAACACGCGATCGCCGCGAACCAACGCCGCTGCGAGTGCAACCGCGAGCACGGCGACAGTGCACGCCACGTAAGGCGCGCACAGCCAGCTCCACTGCAGATCGAACACTGCGCCGATGTTACGGCGGGCCGACCTGGAGGGTCACGACATAGTCATTGAAGTTGCACGCGCCGTTGCAATCGCCCGCTCCGGTCGGCGCGACCTCGATGCCGTAGTGCCCGCTGTTCGCGAGCGCGCCCGTCAAGCATTGCTCGGCGTCGACGCCGGGTGAATCGGGGCAGGCGTCGCTCGTCGCGATCAGTGAATTCGCATCGAGGTCCCAGAGCTGAACGTCGAGCACTTCGAACGCGAGCGGCGACCTCGAGCGAATCGTGGCGACGATCGCGCTGCAGTTCGCCGACGTCTGGAACACGAGCCAGTTCGCGGTGTCTCCGGCCGCGAGACAGCCGTCGGTCTCGACCGGCACGGTCGAGCAACGCTGGACGCCAAGCGAAAAACCCTGCGCCGCGGTGTCATCGGGCTCGTGCAGCACCGACGGATCGCACGCGAACGGTTCGGCGGTGCCGGTGAACACGCACGTGCCGTCGGCGCCGTTGCATTCTTGGCCCGACGGGCACAGCTCTTCGGAGCCGCACAGGTACGCGCCCTCGCCGATCGATGGCGAGCACGCGGCGAGCGCGAGCGCGGCGATCGCGAACGCGCGCATCAGAACGTCCACGCTCCGCCGAGGATCGCGCCGCCGGGCGTCGGGGCAACGGTCGGCTGCGGTCGACCGTATCCGTGCGGCCGGATCGCGGTCACTTCCTCTTTCGGCGCGGTGACGATGTACGCGATTGCCGCGGTGATCAGCGCAGCGCCGCCCAGCCCGTAGAACACGCCTGCGACGACACCCGAGCTGTGCGCTCGGTCGTACGCTTTTTGGTCGGCCGCCGTCCACGGGATCGCGGTCGCTTGGACGAGCGAGATCTTGTTGGCCTGCGCTTGCGAATCGAGGTTGAACGCGACCCCGACGAGACCGAGCACCGCCGCACCGCCGGCGATACTGCCGAGCACGACCACGTTCTTCGTCGAACGATCCGCGTGGCTCGTAATCGTGTACACCGGTCCGACCGGCTCGGGCTTCACCGAGCTCGGCGGTTGCGGCTGGACCGGCGCAGCAGGAGGCGGCGCGGGCGCCGGCTCGGGAGTCGGCTCCGTCGGTGTGGGCGGCGCAGGCTCCGGCGAGGGCGGTGGCGGCGCAGGCTCGTCGGCGCGCGCTGGCACACACGTCCCAGCTATCGCCACGGCGGTTGCGTACGCGATAGCGCGCTGGATACCGGGGAGCATCGGTGTGCGGTGATACAATAGACCTCGGTGTCGCGTCGCGCGCCCCGCTATCGGATCTCGCTATCGGCCACTGTCTCCCCGCTGCTCGGGGGTGACATTGTGGTGTGTCGCACCCGTGACGTGTCCGACGTCGGAATGTGTCTCGACACCGCGGCGTGGTTGCCAGTCGGCACGCGGGTGTCGGTCAGCCTCGCGGATCCGTCCGGCGGCTCGCTCGAGACGATCGGCGACGTGGTGCGCGAAGCAAACGGCGTCAATCCCGCGCTCGGCGTGCTGCTGATCGAGCCGTCGCTCGAGTGGAAATCGCTCGTCGCGCATGCGGCTCGCACGTCGGGCCCGATCGAGCGCGCCGGCAAGCGGATGCGCGTGCTCGTCGTCGGCGACGATCATCGGCAACGCGGGGCGATGGCGCTTTACGTGTCCAGCGGTTGGGATGTGTTGTTCGCGAGCGACGATCAGAGCGTGCGCGAGGCGCTCGATCACATCCCGCTCGATGCGGTGATCGCCGAGCTCGATGCCGGCGACCCGCGGGTCGAAGGGATCATGGACGACGTCGAGCACGCGCAGCCTCAGGCGCGCCGGATCGTGCGCGGCGTCGGCAAAGGCTCGGTCGCGCTCGTCCATCGCTACGTCGATCGCGACGCGGGGCTCGAAGCGCTCGTCGACGCAGTGACCGCGAACTTCACCGCGGGATAGGCTACGTCGCCGGGTAGTCGTCGTCGCCTTGGAGCTCGAGGCGGACGATGCTCGCGCGCTGTTTGTCGAGCACTTCGCGGAGCTGGCGCTGCGCCATCTCTTCGCGCAACCGCGCCGCTCGATCGCGCCCGGCACGAGCGACCGCTGCAAGCGACACGACGCGCGCGACCGAGACCGCGACTTCAGTCGCTGCTTCGATCACGACCATGCGATCGGCGGGATCGCGAAACGCGCGATCGACGGCGACCATCAGGCGATCGAACACGAGCTCGGCGTCGGTCACCACGACCTCTTCGGTGTCGCCCCACGCGAGCCGGCGCGCGACTGCGTCGTGCAGCGTCAGATCGAGGCCGGATGCCGAATCGCTGCCGATCGACAGCGCGCGCAACAAGCCGTCGAAGACCTCGGCGCCGGGCGGATCGCGATCACCATGCTCGACGGTATCGAGCACTTCGTCGCGCAATACGCGGATCGCTTCGACTAGATCGACGTCCGACATCACCACTCCGTGTTGCCGCGTTGATCCCACGGCAGGCTTGGGTCTACGGTCGTCGCGAACTTGCGCTCGAGATCGGCGCGTTTGCCCTCGGCGCGCTCGACTTGCTCGCGCAGCTGTTGCGTCTCGGCCTGGACCTCGCGCAACCGCTCGGAGAACGGTGCGACCGCCTCGAGCACCAGCCCGGTGACCGCGCCGACGAGCCGTTGGTGCGCGTTCGACAGCTCGCGCAAGACTTTCGCGCGGATGGCATCGGTCGTCGAAGCTTGGTGGACGCTCGACGCGGTGATGATCCGCACCTGATCGAGCGCGTCGAACAGCGGCATGATGCCTTGATCGTCGACCGAGCGAACCCCGTAGAGCTCGCGCGCGGCGACGACCGCGGCGGCAAAGCTGCCCGTGCGATCGGTCGAGATCACTTCGAGTGCCGACAAGATCTGGCGCGCGAGGTCGGCGCGTGGGGCGACGCGTTTGCGGGCGATCTCGAGTGCCTTGCCGATATGCTTGACGACCTCGTCGCTGAGTTGCGACGCGGTGACCCGGCGATCGGGGCGCAGGAACGGCACGGTCGGCTGGTCTAGGAACCGCGCACCAGTTGTATCCTCGGTGCTCGCGTCGATGATCGTCTCCTGGATCGCGCCGTGGATCGCGATCAGATCGGCGTCGACCTGGCGCAGCCGATCGGCGAGCAAGCCGCCGATCGCGAGCTCGGCGACAACGAGCGCGCGACCGACCGCGACGTCGAGCAGAAACCCGAGCGCCGGATCCGTCGTGCGCACCTCGGCGATCACCGCGCGCGCGCAATCGCCGAGCACGTCGACGAGCTCGCGCAGCGGCGCCCACGCGCCATCTTTCTCGAACCACGCGCTCGCTAGGTTCTGCGCGAACGTCCACACGTTGACGCCGGTCGACTTCTCGAGATCGTGGAAGATCGCTTCACATAGCGAGCGCGCCACGAGATCGATCGCTTCGTCGGGCTTGAGCCCGCGACAGATCGGATTGTCGGCGAGCCGGCGCTCCTTCGCGACCTGCAGGAATCGCTGGCGGCGTTGCCACCAACCGATCGCGCCAGAGGTGCGAACGACTTGGGTCGAGCTCGGCGGAGCCGCCGGAGCTTCGATCACGATCGCCGACACGTTGTCACCGCCGCCACCGCGCAGCGCGAGATCGATCAAGTCGCGGACGATGTGCTCGGGCGCATCTCCGGAACCGAGCTGATACTGGATCGCGTCGGCCGACGCGTAGCCGTAAAGCCCGTCGGAGCACAGCATCAGGCGATCGCCCGGGCGAAGCTCGACGTCGAGCAAGTCGACGCGCGCCTCTGGCTTGGCGCCGAGGTTGCGCGACAGCACGTTCTTGTACGGATGGCGCTCTGCCTCTTCGGCAGGGAGCAAGCCGCGATCGACGAGCTCTTCGACGATCGTGTGATCGCGAGTCAGCACTCGGATCCGATTGTTACGCCACAGGTACGCGCGGCTGTCGCCGACGTGCGCGACGACCGCGTGCTTCGCGTCGACGACGAGACACGCGACGACGGTCGTACCCATGCCGTGGCGCTCGCGATGACCTTGCGCCGCCGCGTAGATCGCCGCCGACGCCATGTTGATCGCTTCGTCGAGCAACTGCCGGGGCGGGACTTGGCCCCAACGCTGCGAGATGAACTCGCGGATCGCGTCGCGTGCAGTCTGCGACGCGACATCGCCCGCGCTCGCGCCGCCCATGCCGTCGAGCACGACGTACAAGCCGCGCCCGGGCTCGACGATCATCGAGTCTTCGTTCGTCGTGCGCACCTTGCCGACGTGGGTATCGCCGGCGATCCGCATCCCGAGCTCGGCAGCGGTCGTCACGAGCGCGGCCCGCCTTTGCGTTCGCGATTCGCGAGCTCGTGCCACTGCGCGGTACGGCGCGCGAGCTCGTCGGCGATCAAGTCGTTGACCGCGCGTGCGGTACTCGCGGTCACCCGGGTCAACAGCAGCGTGAGCTCGGCGCCTTCCGAAGTGCCCGCGCCCGCCTCCTGGGCAACTTGCGCCGCGGTGTCGCCGATCGCTACGAGCATCGCGAGCACCGCCGCCGCGCCCTGGGCTTCAGCCGCTCTCATCGCCATGAACGTGTGCAGGAACGCGCGGTGCATCCCGAGGTCGCCGGTCGCGATGTAGTTTCCGAGGTGATCGAGCACGGCGCCGATCTGCGCCTTCGCGGTGGCGTCGTCGACCCGGCCGAGCGACGGATCGAGGCTCGCTCGCATCTGAAGCAAACGCTCCAAGATCTTCGGACGGAGGCCTTCGTAGGCCCGTGCCAGCGGCGGCGCCGTCGCCATTATTGCGATGCTACACCGCACGGCGTCGGGGTGGTACGCTCCGTCCGTGAAAGGTGGGCGGATCCTCGTCGTCGATGACGAGCCGATGGTAAGAACCACGTTGGGGCAGGTGCTCGCCGACGAAGGCTATGTCGTCGACATCGCCGTCGATGGGGTCGATGCGCTCGACCGCGTTCACGCCGCCCGGCCCGACGCGATCCTCCTAGATTTGCTGATGCCCGGCATGAACGGCCGGCAGTTCTTACGAGCGCTGCGCGGCGAATCCGCCTACGCCGAGGTCCCGGTGCTGATCATGACCGCGGTCCATGGCCTCAACGTGAATCTGTCGACGATCGGTGCGAGCGAGCTGGTCGAGAAGCCGTTCAACGTCGACGACCTGTTGAACAAGGTAGCGCTCGCGGTCTATCGCTCGCGCGACGCCGGCGATCCGACCACCGCGCCGATCGCGGTCGTCGTCGAGCCAGCACCGGAGCCGATCGATCGCGGAGTCGTGCTCGTCGTCGAGCAAGATCGCGCGCGGTTACAACAGCTCGATCTCGTGCTCTCCAAGCACGGCTACACCGTCGTGTCGATGACGCGAGCGCTCGTCCAGCTGTCTCGGCTCGCTCGCGCCTTGCGGCCGCGCGCGATCCTGCTCGACGTCGCGAGCGAAGGCGTCAGCGACGTGTTGCGCGAGCTGCGCGCCGAGAAAGAGGTCGCGCAGGTCGGCATCCTCGTGTTCGCGCGCGATGCCGCGGCGGCAGGAACCGCTCCGCCCGATCTGCTCGAACGCGCCGCCGATTCCGACTTGCTGAGCTTCGTCGAGCGGCAGAACTAGTCGCCGAGCGTGCCGTCGCGACGCAGCTTGCGCCACGGGCCGCGGTGGACCTCGACTTCGGCCGCACCCTGCACGAACGGCCGCACGGTCGAGAACTGCTTGCCCATCGGGCTGACCCAACGACCGGCGTCATCGATCGCACCGTACGAGTACGGCGTGCCCTCTTGCTCCTCGACCCAATGCACGTCGCGATCGCCTCCGGTGCCGAGCGCGTAGTTGAGGACGCGATGCGGGTCGTCGTCGCCTTCGTCGCGCATCACCGCGATGCGATCGTCGGTCAACCCGGCGACGAACGCGGTGAGCCGCTCGATCTGACCATCGAGCCACTCCGCGAACGTGCCGATCGGCTCGATCACGCCGCCTTCGACCACCCACACGATCGGTTCGCCATCGTCGTCGGGTCCGAACGCCCAGCCGACGATGTCGGACAGCTCGGTGCCGGCAAAGAACGCGACCTTGCACTCGGTCGGCTTGCCGTCGACCGCGACAGGCATCTCGCCATCGAGGTCCGCGACATCGACGCTGATCGTCGCGACGTGCTCGGGCGGCAAGAACGACAAGCCGTCGTTGCAGTAGTAGCGAAACCCTATGATCGGGTAGCCGATCGCCGCGACCAGCTCGCGATAGTCGGCGGGTACGAGATGCTCCCAGCGACTCCCGTGCGGGTGACGACTGCGACGCGCGACCCGTAGATCGACCGGCGCACGGCTGATCGCCCAATCGATCCCGCGAGCGCGAATCTGTTCTTCGAGGGCGAGCCAGCGTTGGGCAAGCGTCGACATCGGGTCAGTCTCCCATAGCTGCGCCGCCGCCGCGCGGGTCTGCAGTGCCGGTCCAACCTTGCGGCGTTCGCGCGATCGCGGTGACCGCGCCGAACTCGCGCGGGGTTCCGCTCCAGGTCAGCTTGTAGCCCGCGTCGGTTAGCGCCTTCGCGTCGGCCTCGCTGACCGATTCGGCCTCGAGCCGGACCTCGTCGGGCAGATGTTGATGGTGCAGCCGTGGCGCCGCGACCGCGCGATCGACCGGCATGCCGAAATCGAGCACGTTCGAGATCGTCTGCCACACCGCCGTGATGATCCGCGGCCCACCGCCCGCGCCGGCGATCAACACGACCGCGCCCTTCGGGTCGAGCACGATCGTCGGCGCCATCGACGACAGCATGCGCTTGCCGGGCTCGATGCGATTCGCCTTGCCCTGAACCAGGCCAAACACGTTTGGCGTGCCGGGCTTGCTCGCGAAATCGTCCATCTCGTCGTTGAGCAAGAAGCCCGAGACTGTGACGCCGTTGCCGAACGCGGTGTTGATCGTCGTCGTCAGCGCGACCGCCATCCCGGAGGCATCGACGACGCACAGGTTCGTCGTGTGATCGCCCTCGATCAACGGCGCGACCGGCAGCGACGGGGTCGCTTTGGGGCCGATCGTCGCCGCGAGCTTCGCCGCGTACTCCTTCGATAACATCTTCGCGACCGGCATGTCCTTGACGTACGCCGGATCGCCGAGCATCTCGTTGCGTGCCGCGAACGCACGGCGCCAGACTTCGACCAGCCGGTGCACGTGATCGAACGAGTGCCATGGCAGCTTGCTGACGTCGCCCATCATCTCGGCGGTCATCGCGATCACCACGCCTCCCGACGACGGCGGCGGCATGTCGACGAACGAGCCATAGCGGACCGGGTCGCGCCACTCCGCCTGGTAGTCGGCGAGGTCCTTCGCGCTGATCAGGCCCTTGCCTGCGGTCATCTCGGCGACGATCGCCTCCGCGGTGGGACCTTGATAGAAGCCGTCGGCGCCGTGCTCCGAGATCCGCTGCAGCACTGCGGCGAGCTCCGGGTTCTTGACGACGTCGCCGGTCGCGCGCGGTTTGCCACCGGGCATCCACAACGCGGCGCTCGCCGGATTCGCGGCGAGCAACTTCGAGACCCGCACGAGCGAGCCGTGGAGCTTTTCGTCGACTGCGAAACCATCGGTCGCATATGCGATCGCCGGCGCGATCACTTCGCGCCACGGCCGCTTGCCGAGCTTCCGATGGAGCTCCCACAAGCCAGCGACCGTGCCCGGCACGCCCGACGCGCGATCGCCGACCAGCGAGCCCTTCGTCGGATTGCCGGCGGTGTCGAGGAACATCGTTTCGGACGCGCCGGCGGGAGCGGTCTCGCGAAAATCGAGCGCGCGATCGTCGCCCGGCTTGACGTGGATGACCGCGAACCCACCGCCCGCGACGTTGCCCGCACTCGGGTGGACGACCGCGAGCGCGAACGCGGTCGCGACCGCCGCGTCGACTGCGTTGCCACCGCCCGCGAGGATGTCGCGCCCTGCCCGCGTCGCCAGCTCGGATTCCGACGCGACCATGAATTTTTTGCCGAAGCCTGTGACTTTAGGATCGAGATTCCATCCGCTGTCGTTCGTCCGGAACTTCGGCGGCGCGTCTTCGGGCTTGAACGAGCTGACGTTCGAGCCCGAGCCCGAGATCGCTCCGGATCCTGATCCCGCAGATCCCGTCGCTGGAGGCGCGGGTTGCGACTTGCCGCACGCCGCCGCGACGAGGACTGCCAGCGCGATCGTTCGAAGCATGGCGCATCCTACGACACCGATGTCCGGATCGGCGGCCGTGACGGCGAAGTCGTGATCGCGCCGTGGCGCGCTCGTGATCCGGCAAGTCATCCCTCGCCCTCGACAAAACCAGGATCTGCGAGTTGGCACCGGCGTTGCTGAATGGCTGAGCATGCGCACACGCTCGATCGCTCTCGTGTTGTTCCTCGCCGCCTGCGGCTCGTCCGAAGAAGAAGGCGGTGGCAGTGGCGGCGGCAACGTCAGCTTCGGCGGTGCCCAAGACATCGGCCAATTCCAGAGCATCCTCGATAGCGGCGGCATCCCCGGGCCCGACACGCTCGACGCGAACGGCTTCTTCAACTCGCACTACAGCGCTCCGCCGCCCGCCGATTGCGGTCAAGTGCTGTGCCTCGTGCCCGGGCTCTCGGTCGGCCACGACTGGCTGACCGGAGCGAAGCAAGCGACGCTACAGCTCGCGGTCGATACGCCGATCGATCCCTCGACCTACACGCGGCCGGCACTCGATCTCGTCGTCGTCATCGATCACTCGGGCTCGATGGCATCGGACGGGCGACTCGACAAGGTCAAGGCCGGGCTCGACACGCTCGTCGATAACCTGATCGACGGCGATCGGCTCGCGATCGTGAAGTTCGACGATCAGGTCGACGTCGTCACGCAGTTCACCGACACGCTCGATCGCGACGCGCTCCACGCCGATGTCGCCGCGCTCGAGCCCGGCGGCGGTACCGACATCTACGATGGCTTGGCGGCGGGCTTCGCGATCGCGCAAGCCTCGGCCGAGGGGACCGACACGGCAAGCCGGCAACACCGCGTGATCTTCATGTCCGATGGCAATGCGACCTCGGGCGACACCAGCACCGATGACATCTTGCAGATGTCCGATTACGACATCGAGCTCGGTATCCAACTCACGACGGTCGGTGTCGGCACCGACTTCGACGTCGATCTGATGAAGCGGCTCGCCGAGCACGGCGCCGGCAACTTCTACTATCTCGAGAGCACCGACGACGCGACCAACGTGTTCACCGACGAGCTCGCGTACTTCGTCGTGCCGCTCGCCGAAAACATCGAGATCCAGACGACCGCGGGCGCCGGTTTCGAGCTCGGCACGGTCACCGGCACGCAGGCGTGGACCGGTGGCGCTCAGCTCGGCACGATCTCGATCCCGGCGGCATTCCTCGCGCGCCGCACGACGGAGTCCGACCCGAACGGCGATCGGCGCGGCGGCGGCAGCATGATCTTCGTCGATGTCACGCCGACCGGCAACAACGCGAGCGGCGTCGTCGCCGACCTGTCGATGCAGTTCAACGCGCAGGGCGACCTGAACGACAAGATCAGCGAGACCGGCGAGCTCGCCTACCCGACGACGACCGACGACCCGTACTTGTCGTCGGCCGACATGGCGCCGCGCTTCGCGATGTACAACATCTTTCTCGGCCTGCAGGCCGCGACCAATATGAACAGCCCGGATTGCGCGACTGCCGCGTTGCTCGCGACCCAGACCAACGCGCAGAGCTGGAACAGCACGCACGAGGATCCAGACGTCGCCGCCGACCTCGAGTTGATCTCGGAGTACCTCGGCAACCTCAAGACGGCCGGCGCGACCGCGACCACGTCGGAGAACCTGGCCGACTGTATCGCGAACAACCCGCAGTCGACCGGCAGCGGCAGCGGCAGCGACGGCGGCACGTACTACGGCGGCGGTTACGAGGGCGCGTGTTCGGCCGGCCGCAACGGCGCGGGCACCGGCCTCCTCATCGTGATCGCTGGCTTGCTCGCGTCGCGCCGACGTCGTCGGTGATGCTATATCAACGGGATGTTCGACCCCGCTGTGTTCGCGGCGCGCCGCGAGGCGTTCATGCAGGCAATCGGCCCGGGCGCGGTCGCGGTGGTGCGCTCGCTGCCCGAGCGGTTGCGTAACGGCGACGCGTACTATCCGTTTCGCCAGCAGTCCGACGTGTTCTACCTGACCGGCTTCGTCGAGCCCGAGACCACGCTCGTGCTGCGACCTGGCGCCGAAACCGAACGGTTCGTGATGTTCGTGCGACCGCGCGATCCGGAGATGGAAACCTGGGATGGCAGACGCGCCGGGTTAGAGGGCGCGAAGGCCGAGTTCGGTGCCGACGAAGCGTACCCGGCGGTGGACCTCGCGAGCCGGCTCAGCGACTTGGTCGCGAACTGCGACGAGCTGCACTACGGCTTGGGCATCGACGAGGACGCCGACCGATTGATCGCCCAGACGATCGCGAAGCTGCGCAAGACCGAGAAGCGCGGCAAGCGTCCACCGTGCGCCGTGATCGATCCTCGCGCGGCGTTGCACGAGCTGCGGCTGCGCAAAGGTCCCGAAGAGCTACGCGCGCTGCGCAAGGCCGCCGAGATCACCGCCGCTGCTCACCTCGCCGCGATGCGCTCGGGCAAACCCGGCTTGTTCGAGCACGAGCTCGAGGCCCTGATCAACTACACGTTCCGCAAGTCGGGCGGCGCCGGGCCCGGTTACACGTCGATCGTCGGTGCGGGAGAGAACGCGACGATCTTGCACTACGTCGAGAATCGCTGCGCGATCGCGAGCGGCGACCTCGTGCTCGTCGATGCGGGTTGCGAGTACGACCACTACACCGCCGATGTCACACGCACGTGGCCCGCGACTGGCACGTTCTCGCCGGCGCAGCGCAAGGTCTACGAGCTTGTCCTCGCGGTCCAGATCTCCGCGATCGAGATGGTCAAGCCCGGGGTGACGATCGACGACATCCACGCGCACTGCGTCCGCGAGCTCACCGCCGGCATGATCGCGCTTGGCCTACTCACCGGAAGCGTCGACGATCGCGTCGCTGATCAATCGTATCGCCGCTACTACATGCACGGCACATCGCACTGGCTCGGGCTCGATGTCCACGACGCCGGTGCGTACACGAAGTCCGGCAAGGCGCGCCCGCTAGAGCCGGGAATGGTCATCACGGTCGAGCCGGGGCTCTACGTCGCGAGCGATGCGCCCGAAACTCACGGTGCTCCCGTCGAGCTGCGCGGCATCGGCGTGCGGATCGAAGATGATGTCGTCGTGACGGACACCGGCTACGACGTGCTGACCCGCGCGTGCCCGAAGTCGGTCGCGGAGATCGAGGCAGCATGTCGAAGCTAAGCGGCAAACAGCGGCGATACCTGCGGGCGCTCGCCCACGAGCTCCACCCGCTCGTCCACATCGGCAAGAGCGGGATCGACGACGGGCTCGTCGCTGCGGTTGATCGCGCGCTGCTCGATCACGAGCTGATCAAAGTCAAAGTCGGCGATGCCGCCGGGCTCGACCGCCACGATGCCGCCGACTCGCTCGCGGTCCGCACGCAGAGCGATGTCGCGCAGGTGCTCGGCAATATCGTGGTTCTGTATCGACCTCATCCTGATGAAGCGAAGATCAAGCTGCCCAGCGCCACCGAATCGCCGGACTAATCTCGCGAGCTCTCGTGGTCGGCCCGCCGCCAGGTTCGATGATGATGGACGATGCAACCGAGCGCGCCAGCGATGCGCGGCACGACCGATGCGAGTAGCGTCGCGTTCACCCAATGATCGTCGTCGACGTGGGGATGGTCCGCGGCAAAGCTGATCGCGAGGCCGACGTTGCATCCGTGCGGAACGCTGGGATCCCAGCTGCCGAGTGTGTCGCGCTGGTACGGCCGCGAGACGTTGTACTCGAGGCCATCGACCTCACACGAGCCCCACTCGGTTTCGTTCTCGAAGTCGAGCCGCAGCTCCGGCAATCGCAAAGCAGTCGCGACGGCTGCGCAGATCGCCGGCAGCGCTAACGAGCTGTCGAGTGCGAGGTGCTCTACTCGCGCGACGCGATCGTCGTTCACCTGATCATCGTAGATCGAGAATTGAACCGACCTCTCCCGGGATCTCTACAGAGGATTGACCGGCGCGTCGCTCAGCCGTCACACCGCCGCCATCTAGCGCGGTAAATGTGCGTGGCGCATGTCGACCTTCCGCCTTACCACCCTCGCGACTCTCCTCTTCGCCGCCGCGCCCGCGTTCGCGCAGCCGAGTGACACGCCGCCGCCGCCCCCGCCGGATGCGCCGACGCCACCGACCCCGCCGACGCCGCCGACGCCACCCACCCCGCCGAGCGACTGGACGCCGCCGCCGCCGACCAACGAGAAACCGCCGGTGGAAGAGCCGGTGAAGCAGCAGCCGCCGCCGGCCGATCATCCGGCGTACACCATCGGTAGCAAGTGGGACGCGTCGCTGTACGGGTTCGTCGAGCTCGACATGATCAAGGACACCACGCAGGGCTTGGTCGATCTCGCCGGTAACTCGGCGATTTCGCGGCCGAGCACGTACGCCGGCGATCACGGCCAGCTGTTGGTCGGTGCGCGCAACTCGCGCATCGGGTTCAAGCTCGGCGCTCCCGCGTACGACGGCATCAAGGCGACCGCGCAGCTCGAGATGGACTTCCTCGGCAACCAGCCGGGCAAGCCGTTCGATTCGACCGGCCTCGTGTCGGAGTCCGCGTTCTGGCAGAACCCCGCGTTCCGCATCCGCCACATGAACGTGAAGCTCGAGATGCCGATGGATACCTACTTGCTCGCCGGTCAATACTGGGAGCTGTTCGGTTGGCAGTCGGCATTCCATCCGAACTCCGTGCAGATCCAAGGTCTGCCGGGCGAGGTTTACTCGCGCACGCCGCAGATCCGGCTCGGCAAGATCTTCAAGTCCGATGCGGTCAACGTCGATGTCGCGGTCGCCGCGCTGCGCTCGCCCGACCGGGCCTCGAGCACGCCGGACGGTCAGGCCGGCATCAAGCTGAGCATCAACCACTGGAAGGCGTGGCACACCGGCGGCTCGGCGAGCAGCGGTCTCGACGCCGCCCAGATCGGCGTGTCGGTCGACGGTCGCCGGTTCTCGGCCGATGCGTTCCCGGCGCAGAACAAGCAGGTCACGCGCAACGGCTACGGTTTGTCGATCGATGCGCTGATCCCGATCGTCGCCGCGACGAAGGAAAGCCGAGCGAACGCGCTCACGTTGACCGGTAGCTTCGTCACTGGCGCCGGCATCGCGGACCAATACACGAGCCTCAACGGCGGCGTGTCGAACCCGGCCGTGCCGAACCCGACGATGGCCGCGACCGCGCCGACCTATACCCCGAACATCGACTCGGGCCTCGCGATGTTCTACGCGAACGGCGACGGCACCTATTCGCTCCACCCGATCCAGTGGACCTCGGAGATCGTCGGCCTGCAGTACTACCTGCCCCCTTCGGGCCGGCTGTTCCTCAGCGTCAACTACTCGCACATGTCGTCGGGCAACGTTGACGATTTCGGGGCGCATAACAAGACGTTCAACGCGTCCCAGTTCGCCGACCTCAACGTGTTCTTCGACCTGACCCCGGCGGTGCGGTTCGGGCTGGAAGGTGCTTACATCGACCAGACTTACACCGACGGTACCGATGCCCCGGACTACCGGGCGCAACTCTCTGCCTTCTTCATCTTCTGACCACCGAGCCGTCACACCAACGTCACCGACGGCATGCTAAGGGTTGGCCATGCTCGTACTGGTAATCGAGGACGAGACCGACCTGGCTACGACGATCGAGTACAACCTCCGATCGGAAGGCTTCCAAGTCCGCCTCGCGCATAGCGGGCGCCAGGGTCTCGCAAGCGCGACCTCGGATCCACTGCCCGATGTGATCGTGCTGGATCTGATGTTGCCCGACCTGTCCGGCACCGAGCTGTGCCGGCGGTTGCGCGAACAAGAGCGCACGCGCGACATCCCGGTCGTGATGTGCACCGCGAAGGGCGAAGAGATCGATCGCGTGGTCGGCTTCGAAGTCGGCGCAGACGACTACATCGTCAAGCCGTTCTCGGTGCGCGAGCTGATCCTGCGGATTCGCGCGCTACTCCGCCGCGTTCACCGCGTCGAAGGCGAGCCGTCGTTGATCCGGTTCGGCCGGCTCAAGATCGATCGCGATGCTCACCGCGCGTGGGTCGACGAAGCCGAGATCGGGCTGACCGCGCTCGAGTTCCGGTTGCTGCACGCGTTCCTGTCGCGGCGCGGCCGAGTTCAGACCCGTGACGCGTTGCTGTCGGACGTGTGGGGCATCGACGCCGACGTCACGACTCGCACGGTCGACACGCACGTCAAGCGCCTGCGCGAGAAGCTCGGCGACGCGGGCGAATACATCGAGACGCTGCGCGGTGTCGGCTATCGGTTCAAGGACCAGCCCGACGAGGCGACCGCGTGATCGTACTCGCGGTCGTCTTGGCGCTCGCGCTATCCGGCGCGATCGTCGCGATCGCGTTGCAGCGGCGAGCGATGCAGCGATTCTCGGACGCGACGCGCGATGCCGTACGCGACCCGAGCAAGCGCGTGCCGACCGCGTCGACTGCGGGTCCGCTCCGGTCGCTCGGCGAATGGATCAATGCACTCGCTGAAGATGCCGAGCGTAGCCGCAACGCACTCGCGCACGAGCGGACGTTGCTCGCCTCGCTCGCAGATGGCTTGACCCAAGGCGTGATCGCGCTCGACGGCGATCAACGTATCGAGATGCTCAACGAAGCCGCGCGCCGGATGCTCGGCGTGACGAGCTCGCTCGTCGGCGAACCGTTGCTCGAGTTCGTGCGCGTGCCCGAGCTGCGCACGCTGATCGAGCACGCCGCCGATTCGAGCGCCGAGATCCAGCTGCCGAACGGGCCGCGCACGCTGGTCCGCGCTGCGCGCACCTGGGGCCGAGCGGGCCGCGTGCTGCTGCTCGAGGACGTCACGACGATGCGCAGGCTCGAGACCGTGCGCCGCGACTTCGTCGCGAACGTCTCGCACGAGCTGCGCACGCCGGTCGCGGTGATTCGCGCGAATGCCGAGACTCTGCTCGCCGGCGCGAAAGACGATCCGGTGATCGCGAACAAGCTGATCGACGGCCTGCATCGCAACGCCGAACGGCTCGCCCGCATCCTCGCCGACTTGCTCGATCTGTCGCGGCTCGACGCCGGTCAATATCGGCTCGAGGTCGCGTCGGTGGCGGTGCTCGGCGTGACCGAGCAGTCGCTGACCGCGGTCGAGCCGCAGGCGCAGAAGCGCGGCGTGACCGTCGAGGTCGCGATCCCCGATTCGCTCGTCGTCCGCGCCGATCCGAAGGCACTCGACCAGATCCTGGTCAACCTGATCGATAACGGCGTGAAGTACACGCGCGCCGAAGGCCACGTCTGGGTCGAAGCCCGCGCGGTCGGCGACGCGGTGCGGATCGAAGTCCGCGACGATGGCCCGGGCATCGCCGACAAGCATCGCGAACGCGTGTTCGAGCGGTTCTATCGCGCCGATCCGTCGCGGTCGCGCGAAGCCGGCGGCACCGGCCTCGGCTTGTCGATCGTCAAGCACCTCGTCGAGAGTATGGGCGGCGAAGTCGGTGTCGAGGCCAACGCTCCTCGCGGTAGCATCTTCTGGCTTCGTCTTCCGAAGGCCGCACCTCAAACCCTGATGGCATCATGATGACCACGCACACGAGTAAGGATTTCGAGCAAGAGCTGCGCACGTTGCGCGAGCGGCTCGCCGGCATGGGCGGCAAGTGCGAGCATCAGATCATCGCCGCGATGGAAGCGTTGACCGAGCGCAACGACGATCTCGCGAAGAAGGTCGTCGACGGCGACATGGCGATCGACCGCGACGAAAACGAGGTCGACGAGCTCGCGCTGCAGATCTTGGCGACGCGCCAACCGGTCGCGAGCGACCTGCGGTTCATCACGATGGCGCTCAAGTTCGTCACCGACCTCGAGCGGATCGGCGATCTCGCTGCAGGCATCGCGAAGCGCGCACTCGAGCTCAACCGGTTGCCGGTGCTGACGCCCCACGGCGACCTGACCGCGCTCGCGAGCCTCGTGCAAAAGAACCTGCGCGCCGCGCTCGACAGCTTCGTCGCCCGCGATGCCGACCGCGCGACCGCGGTGATGACCGCCGACCTCGAAGTCGACCGGCTCAACGCGAGCTTGTTCGCGGAGCTACTCGCGCACGTCGCGACCGACCCGGCGTCGGTGACCCGCGTGCTGCCGTTGACCTCGGTGTGCCGCTATCTCGAGCGCATCGGCGACCACGTCAAGAATATCTGCGAAGAAGTCGTGTACATGGTGCGCGCCCAAGACGTGCGCCATCGGCCGCCGCAAGTGCCGTCTGCGAACTGACGCTAGGGCTTCGCCGGCGCCAAGATCGCGAGCCGCGCGTCGCACCAGGCGGTCCAATCGTTCGAAATCGACTGCTGCTTCGCAGTGTCCGCGCACACTCGATACTTTTCGGCTGCCGCGGTGAACAGTGGCTCGGCCTTGTCGGTCAACGCCTCGCAGAACGCCTTGGAGGCTTCGACCGCGAACTCACCGCGCCGAACGTTGCCGGGAATCTCCGCGGTCGCGAGCTCGTGGGCGAGCTCGTCGGTCACCTGGCCGAGGCGCGCCGCGACCTCGATCTTCTGTTCGTTCGTCGCCATGCCGAGAATGGCGGCGTACTTGGTCGACAGCTGTTCCGCGGCTTGTGACTTCGCCGCGTACCAGTCGTTGAACCGCTTCGTGGCTCGCTGCAAGACGACCTTGTTGCCCGGGTCGAAATCGAGCCCGGTCGGGAACGTGATCGCGAAATACTTCTTCAGCTCGCCATCGAGCGCGAGCACCGGCTCGTACTTGTCAGGCTTGGCCGCGAGCTTCACCGCGAACGGAGCCACATCGGCACCACAGTGGGTCGGCTTCGGATCGGCGTGAGCGATCGAAACGAGCGAACCGACGACGACGACGACGATGGCAGCTTTCATGCGGTTGAGGACACTCATCGCACGAATCGGTTGCTGCCGCGGGTACCATCGCCGCATGCGATGGATCCTGGTGTTGATGGTCGCGGTCGCAGCCGCGTGTGGCAGCTCGAAGCAGTCGAGCGAGGACAACGTTGCGAAAGGCAGCGCGAAGCCTGCCGCCCCACCGGTCGAGGCGCCGATGCCGATCACGTTCGGCGATTGCGGCTCGGGAGCGTTCGTATCGGGCCCGCGGCCGTTGCCGCTGACTGGCAGAGACGATGACGATCCGCCACCGCCCCCTGAAGAAGACAAAGACGAGTCCGGTGGCACCGGCACGGCGATGGCGCTCGACGAAGGCAAGATGGGGCGCAAGCCTGGCGAGTACCACATGCGCGACGAGCAGCTCGCGCGTCAACAAGCGATCGAGGCGGCGCGTTCGGCGGGCATCCTCGGCACGGTCGCGAGGCGCGACGCAAGCGACGAGATCGGCATCTTCAGCGAGCTGCCCGGCGCCGCGGTGAACCTCGCGGCCGGCGCTCGTTCGTTCGGCATCCTCGGCGACGGCTTCGCCGGCCATGACAGCCCGGTCGGGTCACACGCGGGCGGGCCAGCCGTAGCGATCGGTTCGCCAAGCGCCCAGTCCACGAGCGACAAGGACATGATCCGTCGCTACATCCATCGGAACATCTCGAAGGTCACGTACTGCTACGAGAAACAACTGTTGGTGAAGCCGACGCTCGCCGGCACGGTCACGGTGAAGTTCTTCATCACGCCGAACGGCAGCGTCACGAACGCAACTGCGACCGGTCTCGATCCCGCGGTCTCGTCTTGTGTCGCGAAGTTCATCGCCGACATCAAGTTCGCGAAGCCGGGTGGCGGCGGCGGCATTCAGGTGTCGTACCCGTTTACGTTTCGGCCAGCGGGCGATGACCCCAAGCCGGCGATCGGCAGCAACTCGCCGCCTGCGACCGACAGCGCCGCCGCGCCCGCGACCGGTAGCGGCTCGGCCACACCGACGCCAGCGCCGGCGCCGACTCCTGCGCCGGCGCTGTTCCGCGCCGACAGTATCTCTGCAGAGTCGTACCAAACGGGCATTAACAACCCGCTGCAAATCGAGCAAGCGGCGCTCGCGAAGTGCTTGCGCAGCAACCCGAAGCCATACGGCGTTGCGGTGGTCGAGCTCGTCGGACACGACACGAAGGTGTATGGCATCGACGACAGCAACGTGGCCGCTTGTGTCGTCGAGGTCGGCAAGCACGTCCTGGCCATCACGGGGCCGCCGCGCTGTTCATTCGCGTACGGCGTGATGCCGCCCGAAGCGCTGCCGACGCTCGACCTCACCGCAGACGCCGTGACGTTCGCCGGTAAGCCACTCGCGACCGCGCAGGCGATCGCAGCGACCGATGCGACGCCCGCAGCGCAGGTCGCCGACGCGATTAGCGCGACGGTCACAGCAGCGCTCGCGCCGAGCGCGCCGGTCGTCGCGATTCACGGCCCGGTCGTCGTTCGGCCCGTGGACGCGACCTCGATCAAGCTCCTCACCCGCGTGCTCGCTGGTGTGCTCGCGAGCGGCGATGACTTCGTGCTCGCGGCGCAGCGCGGCGGCGATTGGCAGCTCCTCGAAAAGCTCCCGCTGCCCGTCGTTCCGGTGCCGCTCGGCACCGGCGGTCGGTGGAATCGCATCAAGGGCAGCCCGACGCGCGGCGGACCGCGCTCGCACGTCCGGTTGTCGCTGTTAATCGGCAAGGACGCGATCTGGATCAGCGGATTCACGGGCACCGATCCGGTCTCGATTCCTCGCGACGCAAAGCAGTGGGACGCGCTCGGCAAGGCGCTCAAAGACGTCAAGATGCATGCGGGGATCGGGCTCGGCGACATCGAGCTCGCGGGCGACGACGACGCGAGCTACAGCGACCTCGTCCACGCAATCGACGCGGTGAAGGCCGCCGGCATCTCCGACTGGGAGCTCACCGATCCGCAGGCGCTCGCCGAGCCGCTGCCGCCACGCCCCAAGCCGTGAGCTACGAACAGCCCTTAGCGAGCGGGTTGTCCAAGCACTCCTGTCTGATGTGCACGCCCTTCGCGCGCTCGGCGTGATCGGCCACTTCTTTCGTCGCGGCGATCTCGGCCTGAGCCGCAGCGAGCTGTTTCTGAAGCTCCGCGAGCCTGGCCCGTGCAGCGTTCCTCTCGGCATCGGTCTTCGCGTTCGCGATCATCTTGATCGCCGCGTCGAGCTTGGCCTGTTGCGCGTCGAACGCCTTCTCCGCTTTGGCGAACTTGTCGGCAGCGAGCTCGGCGTCCGCTTGCGCCTTCTTCGCTTCGGCCAGCGCGGCCTCTAGCTTTTGCTGCGCGTCGGCGTGCTCGGCGCGCGCGCGCTCCACCGCCTGGTCGACGGTCGGCGCGGCCGCCGATCCTTGCGGCGCAGCATCGTTGTTGTTGCCATGACACGCGCTGATCGCGAGAGCCGTGACGAATCCGAGCATGCTCGATCGCATGCCCGACCGTACTACGGCGTCGCGGTCAATGCGGCGATCCGCGCGTCGCACAGCTTCGACCATTCGTTCGACACCGCGAGTCGGGTCGCGCGCTCGGCGCAGGCTTTGTACTTCTCGAGACTCGACTCGAGGATATCTTGCGCCTTGTCGGCGAGCGTATCGCAATAGGCTTCGGTGGCTTCGGCGGCAAACTCCCCCCGCCGGATGCTGGACGGAACCTCGGCGGTGAGCAGCGTGTCGGCGAAGTGCTCGGTGAGCTGACCGAGTCGAGCCGCCGCTGCGATCTGTTGTGGCCACGTCGCGGTCGCGAGCAGCGCGCCGTACTTGCCGGCGAGCACTTGCGAAGCGTCGGTCTTCGCGACGAACCAGCTCGTGAACCGCTTCGCGCTCGCAGCCGCCACCGCCGGCTTGTCGGGATCGAAGTCGAGCCCGGTCGGGAACGCGATCGCGAGGTAATGCGCGAGCTCCGGATCGAGCGCACGCACCGGATCGTGCGATGGCGGTTGTTTCGCGACGTCGATCGCGAGACCCGGGCGACCGTCGCCGCAATGGGTCGGCGGGCCCGCAAACGCGGTAGCGCTGGACAGCACGAGTACGAGCGCGGCGATCTTCATGGCTCACCGACACGGTCGATGACATCGAGTTGCGCTATTTCGCAGCCGGCTCCGGCATGATCACGGGCGCGGCGCGCGGCGGACCGAGCAATTCTTCTCGCATCGGGTAGTTCTCGGGCGAGAGCTGGTTGAGCCGGAGCTCGCACCACGCCGACCACTCGTTCGCGACCAAGGCCGTCGTCGCGTGCTGAAGGCAATGGTCGTAGTAATAAACCGCGCGCTCCTGCAACGGCTCGGCCGCTTCGGTCATCGTGTCGCAAAACGCAGCCGCGCGATCCTCCGCGTCCGGCGTGGTGAAGACCTGATCGGGGATCGGCTCGACGAACAGCGACGCGGCATAGTCGTCGATGATCTGGCCCATTCGCGCGTACGCCTCGATCGCGCGATCCGGCGAGACGACAGCGGCCGCTGCCATGTACTTCGCGGTCAACGCCTGCGCGCTGGCATTCTTGCGCTGCGCCCATGCGTTCAACCACGCCGCGCTGCGCCGTCGCATCGCCGGTTCATTCGGGTTGAAGTCGAGCCCTTTCGGGATCGCGAGCGCGAAGTACGCGAGCAACTCGCGGTCGAGCGCCGCGATCGGATCCCCGTTCGGCGCACGGACTTGGCGGGTCACCCGGGCTTGACGTGTCATCGACGCAGGGCCACAGGCCTTTGGCACGCCCCCGGGATTCGCACTCGCGGTCGCGGTCATGGCAGCGAGCAGCGCCAGAGATCTCATGCCATCACGACACGTTCGGGGTCGATTGGTTGCGGGAGCTGGGGCCCACTCGTCGGGATCCCGCTGGCGTCGTCACCGTCCCGACACATTCGGGCCGCCGAGGTGCCACCGTCGGTGACTACGGTCGGGGCAATGAAGACCTCGATGCATTTCCTGATCGGCGCGTTTGCGATCGCGGCGCTGTCGACCTCGTGCAAGAAGAAGGCGGACGACGGCGGCGGCAACGCCAAGACCATCGAAAGCACCGGAGACAAGAAAGCCGGCGACAAGCCGACCGGCGGCTCGGTGACGCTCAACGGCAGCGGGTCGACGTTTCAAAAATCGTTCGACGAGGTGTGCATCGAAGCGTTCACGAAGGCGAACGCCGGCACTCAGATCAACTACGCGGGAGGCGGTTCCGGCAAGGGCCGCAAGGACCTCGGCGACATGGTCGTCGACTTTGCCGGCTCGGACTCGCCGTTCAAGGACGAAGAGGCCAAGAACGCGAAGGGCGGCGACCTGCTGTACTTCCCGGTCCTGCTCGGCGCCGTGACGATCAGCTACAACCTCGACGGCGTCGACAAGCTGCAGCTATCGGGCGAGACCGCGGCGAAGATCTTTCAGCGCGATATCAAGAAGTGGAACGACCCGGCGATCACTGCGGATAACCCGGGCGTCAAGCTGCCGGACACCGACATCGTCGTCGCGCACCGCGGCGATGGCTCGGGCACGACCGACATCTTCACGAAGTTCCTCGACGGCGGCTCGAACGGCACGTGGAAGCTCAAGAGCGGCTCGACCGTCGAATGGCCGACCGACACGCAAGCGGGCCAGGGCAACGGCGGCGTCGCACAGATCGTCAAGAGCACGGCGGGCGCGGTCGGTTACGTCGACCTGTCCGATGCGAAGCAGACCGGGCTGCACTACGCCGCGGTGAAGAACGGCGCCGGCAAGTTCGTCGAGGCGAACGCGGCCTCGGTCTCGGCCGCCGGCGAAGGCATCGACGTCAAGGACAACCTGACGTTCAGCGCGGTCAACGCGAAGGGTGACGCGGCGTACCCGGTCACCGGTCAGACCTGGATCGTCGTCTACGCGAAGCAGACCGACAAGGCCAAGGGCGAGGCGATCAAGAGCTTCCTCAAGTTCGTGCTCACCGATGGTCAGAAGCTCGCGACCGACGTCGACTACGCGCCGCTGCCGAAACCGCTCGCGGACAAGGCGATCGCGCAGCTGGACAAGATCAAGACCTGAGGCACCAGTGGCCGGCATCGACCTACGTAGCAAAGGCGACCGCGCGGATCGAACGTTCCGCTGGCTCGCGATCGGCGCGGCGGCGCTCGTGTTGCTCGTGCTCGGGTTGATCGCGCTGACGATGTCGACCCGATCGACCGCCGTCCTCGAGAAGATGGGGTTGGGATTCTTCACGTCGGACCGCTGGGTCGCGAACGACAACGATCCGAGCCAAGCGCTCTACGGTGCGTTGCCGTTCATCTGGGGCACGCTGTACACCGCGACGATCGCGGTCATCCTCGCGGTGCCGATCAGCCTCGGTATCGCGCTGTTCATCACCCAGGTCGCGCCCGCGAAGTTGCGCCGCCCGCTCGTCTACTTCGTCGATCTGCTCGCGGTCGTGCCGTCGGTCGTCTACGGCCTATGGGGCGTGCTCGTGCTCGCGCCGAAGATCAAGGGCGTCTACGACTCGATCCACAACGCGGTCGATGGCATCCCGGTGCTGCAATCGATCTTCGGCTCGGCTTCGGCCGGCAAGTCGTTCATGACCGCGGGCGTGATCCTAGCGATCATGATCATCCCGATCATCACGTCGCTCGCGCGCGAGGTGATCGAGACGACGCCGCCGGGCGAGAAGGAAGCAGCGCTCGCGCTTGGAGCGACGCGCTGGGAGATGATCCGAACGTCCGTGCTGCCGCACAGCCGCGTCGGTTTGGTCGGCGCCGTGATGCTCGGCCTCGGCCGCGCGATGGGCGAGACGATCGCCGCGACGCTCGTGATCGGCGGCTCGGCCGCAGTCACGACCAACCTGTTCGGCTCCGGCAACTCGATGCCCGCGATCATCGCGAGCGAATGGGGCGAAGCCGGCGACCTCCACAAGTCGGCGCTGATCGCGCTCGCGATGACGCTGTTCCTGATCACGATCGCGGTGAACCTGATCGCGACGCGGATCGTCGGCGCGAAGAGGATCGCATGATCGAGCCACCTGTCGCGATCGACCTTCGGGCGCGCCCGAGCTGGCGCCACGTCAAGAGCAACATCTTCACCGGCTTGATGCTCGCCGCGCTGCTGCTCGTCGCGATCCCGCTCGTCTTCGTGTTGGCATCGGTAATCGATAAGGGGGCGGGCTCGGCGTTCAAGGACGCACCGCTCACGCCGATCCCACTCGTCATCGGCTTGGGGATTTTACTGTTCCGCGGCATCAAGTCGCGCGTCGGGTTGGTGGTCACCGGCATCGGGCTCGTCATCGTTATCGTTTGCGTCGCGACGGATTCGACCGTCTTGCCCGCGTTCTTCACCGCCGCGATCCCGAAGGTCTCGTTCCGGCCAGGACCCGGCATGGGGCCGGCGATCGTCGGCACGTTACTCGTCACCGGCGGCGCGACCCTGATCGCGGTCCCGCTCGGCATTCTCGGAGCGGTGTATCTCCACGAGTACGGCGGCCGATCGGCGTTCGCGCGTCTCGTCAGGTTCATGGCGGTCGTGATGACCGGCGTGCCTTCGGTCGTGATGGGGTTGTTCGTCTACATCACGTGGACGCTCAACTTCGGCTACTCCGCGTTCGGGGGCGCGCTAGCGCTCGCGTGCTTGATGCTGCCGGTCGTGATCGGCACGACCGAACAGATGCTGAAGCTCGTGCCGAATCATCTGCGCGAGGCGTCGTATGCGCTCGGCGCTAGCAAGGCGCGCACGATCCTCACCGTCGTGTTGCCCGCAGGTCTTCCCGGCATCGTCTCGGGCTGCTTGCTCGCGGTCGCGCGCGCTGCAGGTGAGACCGCCCCGCTGCTGTTCACGGTCGGCGCGTCGACCGCCTACAACTTGCACTTCTTCGACGGCGCGAACAACGCACTGCCGCCGCAGATCTTCGAGAACGCAAAGGCTGCCGCGGTCGCTCAGAACGATCGCGCCTGGGGTGCGGCGCTCACGCTCATTCTCCTGACGTTCTTGATCACGTTGATCGCGCGCATCGTCACGGCGCGGTTTGCGAAGAGGTAGCTCAGTTGCCAACCGAGGATCCCATGGTCGTAGAACAAACCCGCACGAGCGAAGACAAGCCCCGCCCCGCGGCGGCGAGCCCGCGTTCGAACCCGGTCCAGGTACCAGAGGTCCGCGCGAGCATGGTCGCGATCCTCGACTCCGCGCCGGCGGTGTTCGACGTCAACGGGCTCGAGGTGTTCTACGGCGCGTACCGCGCGGTCCGCGACGTCACGCTGCAGGTGCGCAAGAACCAGATCACCGCGTTCATCGGACCGTCGGGCTGTGGCAAGACGACCGTGCTGCGCTGCTTCAACCGGATGAACGATCTGGTCCAGGGCGCGCGCGTCGCCGGCAGCGTCAAGTATCACGGCACCGAGCTCTACGGCCCTGACGTCTCGGCGACCGAAGTTCGCCGGCGCATCGGCATGGTGTTTCAGAAGCCGAACCCGTTTCCGAAGAGCATCTACGACAACATCGCGTTCGGCCCGCGGATCAATGGCGTCACCGATCGCAGCAAGCTCGACGAGATCGTCGAGAAGTCGCTGCGCGCCGCCGCGCTGTGGGACGAGGTCAAGGATCGGCTGAAGAGCTCGGCGGTCGGCATGTCGGGCGGCCAGCAGCAACGGTTGTGCATCGCTCGCACGATCGCGGTCGAGCCCGAAGTGGTGCTGATGGACGAGCCGTGCAGCGCGCTCGATCCGATCGCGACCGCACGGGTCGAAGACTTGATGCGCGCGCTCAAGAGCCGGTTCACGATCGTGATCGTCACGCACAACATGCAGCAAGCGGCACGCGTCAGCGATCGCACCGCGTTCTTCACTGCCGAGGTGTCGAAGACCGAGCAGCGGTGCGGTGTGCTCGTCGAATACGATCACACGTCGAAGATCTTCTCGAATCCCAAAGACGAACGGACCGAGAACTACATCACCGGCCGCTTCGGCTGAGCTGACGCGAAGTCCGCGATCGCGGGCGCGAAGAACGACGAGTCGACTGGGCGCAGCTCGCAACTCGGCAAGTGCGCGCGGTAGACCTCGGCGACCTCGACCGGGTGCGTCGCATCGACACCGGGCACGACCAAGGCCGGCACCGTGATCGCCGCGAGCTCGCTGTTGCGCTCGAACGGCTGCACCGCGGAGGCCATGAACTTCGTGCTCGCCGCGACGCTCGCAGGGTCGCAGACCGAAAACGAGGCGCGCGCTCGCTCGCGCAGACTCGCCGGTAGCGTGTCGGCGAGCGGATAGAGCACGGAGACACCTTCGGCCGGTGCGCGGCTGCCGAGCGCGTCCATCGCGTTCATCGCCGCGTGTTGCGTTGGCGACATGCCGAGCTCGCTGCCGCCGAACGCCGGGTGGAGCAGCACGAGCCCCGCGACGAGCTCCGGATGGCGCAGCGCCGTGCGAATCGCGACGCCACCACCGAACGACACGCCGCCGATGATCGCGCGCGCGATGCCGAGCCGAGCGCAAAGCGCCGCAACGTCGTCGGCAAACAAATCCCACGTCAGCTCGCCGGCGAAGTGCGACGCACCCGAGCCGCGCAGGTCGGGCGTGACGAGCCGAAACCTGTCGGCGAGCGGCGCCGCCCACAGCCGAACGCCGCGGTGGTTCGAAAGGCCGCCGTGCAGCAACACGATCGGCGCGCCCTCGCCGGCTTCGACCGCAAAGAGCGAGCTGCCAGCGTGCTCGAAGTGGATCTCGGTCGTCATGTGCCTCTCCTGCTCCGAAACGGAAAACGCCAGCCGGAGTGGCTGGCGCTTGCCTAGTGTTACCAAATCGCCTGTAGGCCTGGCAACCGGCGTGACGCTAATGACGCAGCGCCTTGGCGCAGCCATCGATCTCGGCGTCATTCTTCGCGGAGAGCAAGCAGTCGAGGGTCGCGTCCGGCCAGGTCGTACACGACGCGAGCACGCGCTTGCGGTCGCTGTCCGGCATCCTCGCCGTGGACACCGCCGCGAGGTGATCGGCGGCCTCATTGCAGCGCTCGGCGCGCGATGGCGGCTTTTTCGCACAGCCCGCGATCAACAAGACGACGATCCATCGCTTCATGGTCACGACGTTAGCGCGAGTCAGCTGCAACGCCAGCGGTCGCTTGCCTGCTGTTACCAAATCGTCAACGTGTAAGCGGCGCGCTCGGCCGGCGTTCAATGGCGGTCTGGCGGCCGCCGCGTCGATCTCGGCGCGGCACGGCCACCGTTGGAGGTCCGCTATGCGCCGACTGTTATTCGCTTGCGCTCTCGTCGCCTGTGGCGAGGGGCATATGTACAGTGCTCGCCCATTCGTCACCGCCGCCGGCGATCCGTCTACCGGCGAGGCCTATCACGATTGGGGCAAGAACCCGTGGATGGAGACCCGCGTCGATCACCTGTCGACGTTCGCGGCCGACGTCGACACCGCGTCGTATACGCTCGCGCGGCGCAAGCTCGAGAGTGGCGAGCTGCCCGCGACCGCCGCCGTGCGCGTCGAAGAGTGGGTGAACTACTTCGGGTACGCGTTGCCGCAGCCAAGCGCGGGCTCGCCGTTCGGGGTCGTGATGGATGCGGCACCATCGCCGTTCGATCCCAGCCGCTACGTGCTCCGCGTCGCGGTCGGCACCGAGCACCAAACCGCCGAGCAGCGGCGACCGGCAAATCTCGTGTTCCTCGTCGACACGTCGGGTTCGATGAACGCGCCCGACCGGTTCCCGCTCGTCCAGAAGTCGCTCCACATCCTGCTCGATCATCTGACCGAGCGCGACACCGTGGCGCTCGCGACCTATGCGGGGACGTCGCGCCTCGTGCTGCCGGCGACGAGCATGCGCGATAAGGCGAAGATCGAGCACGCGCTCGACGAGCTACACGCGGAGGGCAGCACGGCGATGGCCGGTGGCATCGACGTCGCGTACGCCCAAGCGATGAAGGGCCTCGCGCCCGGCGTGATCTCTCGCGTCATCGTCTGCACCGACGGCGACGCGAACGTCGGGCCGCACTCGTATCAAGAGATGCTCGCGTTGATCGCGGAGCGCGCGAAGCAAGGCGTCTCGCTATCGACGATCGGCTTTGGCGTCGGCAACTACAAAGACGAGACACTCGAGCAACTCGCCGACAAGGGCAACGGGAACAACTACTACATCGACAACGAGCAGCAGGCAGAGCGCGTGTTCGGCGAGCAACTCGAATCGACGATCGAAGTCGTCGCGAAAGACGTCAAGCTCCAGGTCGACTTCGATCCGACCCAGGTCGCGCGCTATCGCTTGATCGGCTACGAGAATCGCGACCTCGCGGACAAAGACTTCCGCAACGACAAGGTCTCCGCCGGCCAAGTCGGCCCCGGCCACGAAGTCACCGCGCTGTACGAGGTCGAGCTGCAACCGAACGCGCACGGCGCACTCGGGCTCGTGCGGATCCGCCACAAGGCGCCCGCAGGTAACGAATCGGACGGCTGCCGCTCGCCCGCGGCCGGCAGCGCCGCCGAAGCGCGGTGCGGATCGATCGAATCGAAGTTCCCGATGGCGGCTCCGCCAGCACCGACGTTCGCGCAAGCCTCGCCCGATCTGCAGTTCGCGTTTGCGGTCGCCGCGTTCGCCGACGTGCTGCGCGATGGCCCGGACGCGAAGACGTGGTCGCTCGATGCGATTCGCACGATCGCCGCGGCGGCGGCGGGCGCGGATCACGATCGCAGCGAGCTCGTGTCGCTGATCGATCGCGCCCGCCAGCTGCGCGGCGGCACCAAGGTCGCGCGCTAACTCACCGGCTCGTCGAGAGCAACCGCGTAGTCGGCCGGCCCTACGGGCACGATGCGCGAAGGGTTCACGTTGTCCTGGCTCCAGTAATAGTGCGTCTTGATGTCGTCGAGAAAGCACGTCGGCCGGATGCCCGGATGCTGATACATCCGGCGCGTGAACGCCCACAACGCCGGGTAGTCGCGCAGGCGGCGCACGTTGCACTTGAAATGGCTGTAGTAGACGAGATCGAAGCGCAGCAGCGTCGTGAACATCGCGATGTCGGCTTCGGTCATGTGGTTGCCGCACAAGTACGGTTGCGCGGTGAGCACGCGCTCCCAGTGATCGAGCGCCGCGAACAGCTCTACCACTGCGGTCTCGTAAGCACTTTGCGTCCGCGCGAAGCCGCAGCGATACACGCCGTTGTTGATCGGCATGTAGATGAGATCGAGCACGCGATCGATCTCGCCTCGGAGCTCGGGCGGCGCGAGCGTAGCGACGAGCGGTGCTCGCGACAGCGCCGCGAAGTCGACATCGAGCATCCGCATGATCTCGCGCGATTCGTTGTTGACGATCGTGTTGCGCTCGCGGTCCCACAGCACCGGCACGCTCACCCGGCCGGTGTAGCTCGGATCGGCGCGCACGTAGACGTCGCGCAGATGCAGCGCGTTGCCGATCGGATCCGGATCGTCGGCGCGCATCGGCCAGCCGTCGTCGCCCATGTGTGGATCGACGATCGTCGCGCTGATCGCATCGGACAGGCCGCGCA
>CAZDGY010000002.1:0-30321 GCA_964504685.1 uncultured Kofleriaceae bacterium
GAGCCATCGGCTTGGCGGGGCGAGCGCGCAGATGAGCATCGCGCATACCGAGTCGAGTCAGCTCGGCATAGTACGCGTCGACCTTCGCGCGGACCTGCTCGACTAACTGCGGCGCGAGAGAACGCAGCGTGCGCGATGCGAGCTCGACCTGACGGCCGATCGTATTCCAACCCTCGAGCGAATCGTCGCCGGCATCGCTCGCGATCAGCTCGGCGATGCGGGCGATCAGCAGGCGATCGTCGTGAGTCTCGCCCTCGACGAGCAACTCGCGCAGGTCGCTATCCATTTGCGCGATGATCGCGTCGATCCGCGGCTCGCCCGTGCCGGGCACGTCATCGAGCCGGCGCACCGGCCCCCACAACACGAGGCAGCGCGAGCGAAAGTCGTCGCGCGCGTCGAACTCGAGCGCGACGGATTGGAACGTCAGCCCGCGCCCGCCGTGATCGCCGGCGGCGGCAAGCATCCGCGCGGCCCCAGAACGCAGCGGTGCGAGGTGCGGCTCGCTGTGGCTCGTGCCTTCCGGGAAGATCAGGATGTTGCCGCCGCGGGCGAGGTGGGTCGCGATCTTCTCGAACGTCGCGGCGGTGGCGCTGGCGTCCTTGTCCGGAGTGTCTTTGCGGCGGACGATCGGCACCGCGCCGGCGTTGTCGAGCACCCAGCGCAGCCCCGGGATCGACCACAGCGTCGACTTCGCGACGGGCGAAATCGCACAGTCGGTGTCAGTCAGCACGAGGATCGGATCGATAAGGGCGTTTTGATGATTCGCGACGAGCACGCGGCCGCGGGTCGCCGGCGGTGGCGGCTCACCGACGCGTTCGATCTCGCGGAAGTACAGCCGGATAATCGAGCGGAACGTCGCGACCAGCGCGCGCCGGAGAGGCAGCCGCGGCAACCGGGCCGGTGACTCCGCGATCGGCGGCATCGCGTCCATAAACGAATGTTAGCCCAGTTGAGCCGAGCGTGTCCGGCATGACAATCTCGCGTCGTGGGGCATCCTTCGCGACAGCCGTCGGTCGAGCTCGCCAGCGTGGCGCCGCTCGTCGTCATTGGCCCCACGACGACCGAGCTGGTCGGTGCTTGCACGTTGGTCTCGAATGGTGGTCGTACGGTCGCGTTCTCGAGCGCCGAGCTGCTGCGCAGCGCCGGTGAGCCGTTGATGATCCTGACGCAGCTCGACGGCAGCGCCGCGATCCCGGTGACGTCGTGGACCATGGGGCGACACAGCGGCATCGGCGTGATCGAGCTCGGCGCCGAAGTTCCGGTCGGCGGCGATGTGACGCCGCTTTCGATCGGTGCGGTGTGCGCGACGATCGACAACCGCGGTGCACCGTCGGCGATCGTCACGATCGAGCGCGCTGCAAAGGGCTATGCGCGGCGCGCGATTCCGGTCTACCTCGACGCGATCGATGGCGGTGGCATGACCGACGAAGTGCTGACTCGACTCGCGACCCCGATCGACGATGGCGACGACGATGTCGCGATCGACGGTGCGCCGGTGTTCGCCTGGTTTCCACCGGATCCTCTGCTCGGTCGTCCGAGCGAGATCGCGGTCGTCGCGCTCGCCCTGCCGTATCGGATCAAGACGTTCAAGCCGCGCGACCACGTCGCGATCGCCGAGCTGTGGGGGCTCGAGGACCTCGGCCGCGCGCTGCCGTTCGAGATCGACGGTCCGGAGCCGAGCAACGAGCTCGATCAAGTCGCCGGCGAGATCCGCGACGAGGGAACCGGCCCACTCGCCGGACTCGATCTCGACGAGTAAACTTGCGACCGGTGGCGGTTTTCCGCCACGATCAGCGCTCCGCATGCGTGGGATAACACTGTTTGTCGGGCTCGGGCTCGCGGGAACGGCGCGGGCCGACTCGCTGCCGATCGTCACGCTCACCGAGCTCGGACCGACGCAGCAGATTCCGACCGACCGATCGTTCTACATCGCCGGCGACATCGCGCCGACGGTCGAAGCGGCGCAGGCGATCGTCGTGCGCAAGGGCTCGTCCAGCATGTTCGGCGACGACGGCCAGAGTTGTCGCAGCGTGTTGCTCGGTCTGCATTTGGCATCGGCTTCGACCGCCGACGTGGCGGACGACGACGACGACGAGGAGACGGTCGAGATCAACGACGAAGGACCGGTCATTCGCCCGCGGTTTCAACCTGGACTGCACACCGCGTTCGAGGTGTTCCCGAGCGCCGATAGCGACGTGCGCGATGCAGACGTCCTCGTGTCCGCGGCGTGGCAGCGCAACGGCGACGCGAAGCGCTACCAGCTGCTCGTGCCGCACGATCGCGAGATGTTCTCGACCGGCTACAACTACTGTTTGTTCGTCGTGCTCACCGAGCGCGTCCAAGAGATCGACGATCAACCGCTCGCCGATCAGATCGATAGCATCGCGAGGAACATCGTCGCGTGCGGCGACAAGTCGTCGTGCCAAGACGAGGCACTCGACGACTTCGAAGCGCGGATCGCGCGCATGCTCGCCAGCTCGCGCTCGCTCGCCGCAGGGCCGGCGAACGAAACGAAGACGATCGCGGCACAGCTCAAGCAGGCCGCGCGCGAGTCGCTCGGCGAAGCGACAGGCATCATCGAAGCGCGCGACCACATCGAAGATCGGTGGGAGGCCGACGTCGGAGTTGCGACCCCGATGGCGCACGCAATGTGGGCCGACGTGTCGACCGATTCGTTCGCGCATGCGGTCGCGACGTTGCTCGCGCGGTCCGGCGCGTTGCTGCCGCAGGTCCGCCCGGCGGGCAAGCAGAGCGCGATCTCGCTGTTCACGCCCGACGGCAAGCTTCGGGTCGGCGCTCTGCAAATTCTCGACGACGGCCGATCGATTCGCGTCGCGGAATCGCGCGCGCCGAGCGGCGCCGGTGCGCGGGTGCTGACCGCGACGACCGATACGCTCGTGCTCGCCGACGGCGTGACGCTCTACGATCTGATCCAGCTCGGCCGCCGGCACGTTCACGTCGACAAGGAGTGGACGACGCTGAAGGCGCTCGGCGATCGCGTGTCGAGCCTCGGGCTCGCGACGTGGACCGCGGAGGACACCGCGTATCTCGCCGCGGCGACCGCGCAGATGAAGCGGCTCGCCGACTACGTCGATCTCGTGACCGGCGATGCGACGTGCGATCCGGGACCGATCGCCGCGACCGAGGACGAAGAGACGCCGAAGTCCGTGCGTCGCCATCTCGGCGAGTGGCTCGCGTGCCAACAAGTCGATGGCACGACGATCGAAGCGCTCGCGCAACAGCTCGACGAGCTCGTGCAACAAGATCAGAGCTGGAAGGCGACGCGCGACAAGCTAGTCGCCCGCGCAAAGAAGATCGTGACGGTCACGACGACGGCGCCCGCTTCGAGCCACGTCGCGTTCTCGTCGGCGCCATGGGTGTTCAGTTACGTCACGCCGATCGTCGGTTATGCCGGGGTGCTCGCACCCGACGCGTCGTTCGGGCTGTTCTATCTCGGCGCGCAGATCCACCTCGATCCGAATCCGATCGACGACGTGCTGTGGCGCGACGGTGTGACCCCGAAAGATCTGCGACGCGCGCTCGCACTCGAGCTCGGCGTCGCCCCGTACGGCGGCTCGTTCGGGCCCGACCATCGCTATAGCGGGCCGGGCACCCTGCCGCCGCTGTTTTTCGGCATTGCGTTGCACATCGTGCCGTATACGTCGCTGACGTTCGGCGGCTCGATCGTCGATCGCAAGCGCAGCACGGTCGCTGCCGAGCAAGCGAGCACGATCGTGGCCCCGTACGTCGGCATCACGGTCCAGCTGAATCTGCCCGACTTGCTGCGCGTCGCGAGTCATCCGAGCTCGGACACGGAGGTGACGCCATGAACCGGACGTTGCTGATCGTCGCGGTGCTGGCAGCGGGTTGTGACGGCGTGACGACCGCGCCGCAGCCGATCGTTTCGGTGCTCAAGCGTACCCCGGACGACTGCTATGCGTTGATGACGCCGAGCGCGCCGGTCTCGACCACGCTCGGGATCTCCGGCATCTGTTCGTATAGCGTGGTGCCGACGTTGCTCGCGTCGGTCGAAGCGATGGAGATCGTCGTCGATTACGGGCCCGATGTGCCGTTCTCCGCGACGACGCCTGCGCCACCGCCGACGATCGCCGTGACGATCGATGGGCAGGCCGCTGACCTTGCGATCGAGCTGTCCGGCGAGCAACGCGTCGGCTCGCGCGCGTTCTTCGTGGCCGCGCTGCACACGCCATCGGTCGCGACCGAGGACATGCGGATCACCGCCGGCGTCAACGCGGGCTTTCAGACCGAAGTGCCCGACGTGTTCGTGCTGGTCGAGCCCACGATCTCGCTCGCGTTCGCCGAGTGTCAGCCCGGGAATCCGTGCGTGCTGCAAGGCGCGACCGGCTTCGCGCATCTCGAGATCACGCTGCCTGGCGACGTCCCGCTCACCGTGGGCGTCCATGCGAAGATCGACGGCGTCGCCCAACCCGATCCGGTGCCGCCGGTGACGACGACGCCGGTCGCCGACAACAGCGAGACGATCGTCGCGATTCCCGTACCGGCCGTGCACGATGGCGCGCAATGGCAACTCGATGCCGAGCTGCCGGGCGGACGACCGACCACGCTACTGGCGAGTATTGTCGCGCCGGGGATCGCCGCGGCCCTGTCGTGTGGCAGCACGTGTAACCTCCACCCGGGCAATCCGGTCGGCTTGACGATCACCGCGCCCGAGGGCATCTCTCCCGCGCAGGCACTCGTGACGACGACGCTCGACGGTGTCCCGCAGCTGATCGCCGCGCCGGTTGCACTCCAGACCGGCGCGGTTGGAACCTCGACGGGCCAGCTCGCCCTGGTCGCGCCATCGGCCGGAGCGTGGCAGATCGACGTCACGGTCGCCGGCTATCCCGCGCCATCGATCGTCACGACCGTTCAGTAGTGCTACGAACGGCGCGTGAAGGTTGCGACCTGGAACGTCAACGGTATCCGCGCGCGCTCGTCGCAAGTCGCGCACTGGATCGACGGCGAAGAGCCGGACGTGATCTGCCTGCAAGAGACGAAAGCGTCGCCCGAACAGATTCCGGAGCCGCTCGCGTCGGTCGCCGGTTACCACGCGAAATGGCATGGCAGTGGCGGCTACTCCGGTGTCGCGCTGCTGTTGCGCGAGCGCATGTTCCCGACGCCACCGGTGTTCGCGCATCCGCGGTTCGACCGCGAGTATCGCATCGTGACCGCGACGGTCGGCGAGCTCGTGTTGGCGTCGGTCTACATCCCGAACGGCGGCAAAGATTATCCGGCGAAGCTCGAGTTCTTGCGCGAGCTCGACGCGTGGACCGGCGAGCTCGAGGCGAACGGCAAGCGGCTCGTGCTGTGTGGCGATTTCAACGTCGCGCGCACGGATCGCGACGTCCACCCGTCACTGCGTAAAGCGATGATCGGCCAGAGTGCCGAGGAGCGCGGGCTGATCGACAAGGTGTTCGCGCACGGGCTCGTCGATGTCGGTCGGCTCGTCGATCCGGACAACGATCGGCTGTTCACGTGGTGGGCGCCGTGGCGCAACATGAAGCAGCGCAACATCGGTTGGCGGCTCGACTACATCGCGGCGCACCACGCGCTCGTCGATCCGACCGTGACGTGCAAGGTGTATCGCGACGTCGGCGCGAGCGACCACGCTCCGGTGATCGCGCACATCGGCGGTCCGACGTGAGTCGCGCGCGGTTGTCCGCCGACGAGCTCGACCAACTCACCGCGCGCACGCTCGCGCACTACGAAGGCAACGCGCCGGCGTTCTGGTACGGGACGCGCGATCACGATGTGGCGCAAAACTATCGCGCCTTGCTCGACGCGATCGAAGCACCTCCGCCGTTTGCGCTGCTCGACTTCGGCTGCGGGCCCGGTCGCGACCTCGCTTATTTTCGCTCGCGAGGCCACGAGGCGATCGGGCTCGATGGCTGCGCGGCGTTCGTCGAGATGGCGCGGGCAAACAGCGGCTGCGAGGTCTGGCACCAGAGCTTCTTGCACCTGGCGCTCCCGGCGGCGCGGTTCGACGGCGTATTCGCGAACGCGTCGTTGTTTCACGTTCCCGATCAGGAGCTGGCGCGCGTGCTCGGCGAGCTTCACGCGGCGCTCGTGCCGCGCGGCGTGTTGTTCTGCTCGAACCCGCGCGGCAACGACACCGAGGGCTTTTCCGGCGAACGCTACGGCGCGTACCACACGCTCGAGACCTGGCGGGCGCGAATGACCGCGGCGAGCTTTGTCGAGATCGCGCACTACTATCGGCCCGAGGGCAAGCCGCGCAACGAGCAGCCATGGCTCGCGTCGGTGTGGCGCAAACTCTAGGCGTCGTACTTGAACGACAGCGACACGCGAGCGCGGTACGCGACGACCTTGCCGTTCTCGACCTTCATGTCGAGCTTCGACACTTCGGCGATCCGCAGATCGCGAAGGCTGCGAGCGGCGGTCTCGACCGCGTTGCGTGCGGCGTCTTCCCACGACTTCGTGCTCGTGCCGATGATCTCCGTAACGCGATAGACGCCAGATTCTTTTTTTGCCATGCGCGACGATAGACGGATCGCAATGCACTGGCGCGGTCGCAGGGCGCAAACCGGCAGTCGATAATCACGCTGCCAGATGCGACACGGTCACCAGATCGTAGCCGCGCGCTTGGAGCTCTGGCACGAGCAGGCGCACCGCCTCGACCGTCGTGCTCGGCTTCTTGCCGGCGCGACCGCGACGCGCATCGTGCATGAGGATGATGCTGCCCGGCCGCGCTTGGTCGAGGACTCGCCGCGCGACGTCGTCGGACGGCGCACCCTTCCAGTCGAAGCTGTTGATGTCCCACAGCACGAGCCGCTTCGCGACGCGAGCGAACGCGCGCACGGTCCACGGCGAGCGACCGCCATACGGTGGGCGCGCGATCGTCGGCACGGTGCCGGTGGCGCGCAAGATCGCTAAGTCGGTCGCGACGAGCTCGCGCTCGACGTCGCGGCTACGGGTGAGCGGCAGGTAGCGATGGTGATACGTGTGGTTGCCGAGCTCGTGCCCTTCGCGCAGGATGCGCGCGCACAGCTCGGGGTGGGCATCGACGCTCGAGCCGAGCACGAAGAACGTCGCCTTGACGTCGAGAGCGGCGAGGGCGTCGAGCATGGCGGGAGTGCGCTCGGGGTCGGGGCCGTCGTCGAACGTCAGCGCGATTTGGCGCGCATCGCGCGAGCCGTGCGACGAGGTGTGCATCGCCCAATCGACCGGGCCTTCGAATCCGCCGTAGCAGACGAGATACGCGATCCCGATGACGGCACCGATCGCTACGACCGCGAGAACGAGGTGCAGCAGCATGGCTACGGAGAATGCTAGCGCGATGCCGCCCCATGCCGGACGTCGCCACGCGGACTTGCGAGTGGAGCGTCAGCCCTCTGGCGGTGAAGGTTCACCACCTGGTTCGCGTCATGCGGACTTAGCGCGCCGGCGTCGACGCGAGAGCAGCGCGCCGAAGGCGAGCACCAGCGTTGCCGCGCCGCCGCTCGAGCCTGCGGTGGAGCAACCTGCGTGGTTGCCATCGCCGGTCTCGCCGTTGCTGCCGTCGCCGGATCCGCTGCCGCTACCGGAACCGCTGCCATCGCCGCTGCCGGAACCGCCGCCGGAGCCGGAGCCGGAGCCGGAGCCGGAACCGCTACCGGAGCCGCTGCCGCTACCGGAACCGCTGCCGCTACCGGAACCGCTGCCGCTACCGTCGCCGAGCGCGGCGAGCTTCGATGCATCGGGCGTCCCGTTGCCGGTCGGGCCATCCCAACCGGTGCCGGCTTTACACAACGCGCTCGAGCACGAGCCGTTCGTGCCGCTCGTGACATCGAAGAACGCCGCGGCGTGCTCGTACGCGAAGTGCGCGGTGACGTTGCCGTTGCCGGTCGCGGCGAAGATGCCGGCGACGAGCGGGCTCGCCGCGCTGGTGCCGCCGATCACCGACCAACCGCCAGCGGCGGCCATATAGGTCGCGACGCCGGTGTTCGGATCGCCGACCGCCGAGACATCCGACGTCATGCGCTTGCTGCACGCCGTGCTGGTCTGCCACGACGGCTTCGCGACGTTCTGGCTGCACGCGCTGCCGCCGTCGTTCCACGCCGCCTCGACCCAGCCGCGGCTGTTGCTCGACGGCTGTAGCGAGGTACCGCCGACGCCGATCGTGTACGCCGACGTCGCGGGATAGTCCGGGCCCTGGCCGCCGTCGTTGTAGCCGTCATCGCCGGCGGCGACAAAGACCGCGACGCCGGAGTGATTGAAGTAGGTCTCGGTGTCGCTGACCGTACCGAACGTGCCTTCGGGTGCGCCCCAGCTGGTCGTGATGACCGTTGCGCCCCTGCTCGCCGCGGTCGCGTTCGCGATGAACAGACCGTCGCCCTGATCGTCGTCGGCCTGTAACACGAGCAGCTTGCAGTGCGGACATGCCGCGCTCGCCATATCGACGTCGAGCGACGTCTCTTCATTCCAATCGGTGTTGCCGGTCGGCAGCGGCGAGGTCGCGCCAGTCTGGTTGACGATCTTCAAGCAGCCGTTCGCCTTCGTGCACGCCGGCAGCCCGTACTGACTGCGGTACGTGCCGAGATCGCTCTCGAGTGCGGAGTAACCATACGCGCCGACGATCGCGATCGTCGCGCCGGGTTCGAGCGTCGTATCGATCGAGTACGCGCTCGCTAGATCGTCGGCGCCAAGCCCTTGCGGCGTCGCGAACGTCTGCGGTCGGCCAGACTCGTCGGTTCGGATGCGAGCGAAGCAACGAAACTTGCCGCCGTTGCACACCGCCGCTTGCGGATGCTGCACGACCTGCGCAATCTCGGCGGGAAGCTGAGAGGCGTGGTCAGTCGGATCGCTCTGAGTCGTCGGCGGATCGACGGTGCACGAAACGAGCAAAGCGGTGCACGCGACGGAAAGTTGGAGTGCAAACGACTTCGAGATGACTCGCATGACCGAGTGGCTTCATCACGACGCGTGCCACGCGACTGCAGATCATGATCTCGCGAGCTACCGCGATGTCGTGCAAACCCGTGCGCGACTTCTCGTAGCGTTTTGCTACTGCTAAGCGTGCAAGATCGCGCGCGTATCGCCGTCCTCAGGATCCGTCAGGCGCGATCATCACACATGTGCGACGACGTACGTCAGCACGAACGCGATGCCCGCAGGTAGCGCCTGCGCGAACAGGATCTTCTTCGACGCGGTCGCCGCTCCGTAAATGCCGGCGACGACGACGCAGCCGAGGAAGAACAGTCGAACATCGAGCGCGCCGGTGTACATCGTCCAGGCGAGTCCGGCCGCAAGGAACCCGTTGTACAGGCCCTGATTTGCGGCGAGCACCTTGCTCTCCTCTTGCTCCTTAGCGGTCCGACCGAAATTCTTTTGGCCGTATGGCGTCGTCCACAAGAACATCTCGAGCACGAGAAAGTAGACGTGAAGCACCGCGACGATGACCGTAAAGATCTGCGAGGCGAGCAGCACTAGCGCATTCCGATCTGGAGCTGACCGAGCACTTCGAGCTGCACGCGTTCGAACGTGGGGCGGTCGATTACCATCGTGATGTCTCCTGGCTGGTCGGCGTAGGTCCGAGCGAGCTCGCCGTCGTCGACCCGATAGCCGAGCTTGTCGAACACCCGGCGCGACGCCACGTTCGCCGGCACGATCGACGCGAAGATCCGATCGAGTGACAGCTGCGAGAACCCGAACGCGTTGATCATGATCGCGAACCGCGTGCCGAGCCCTTTGCCCTGCTCCGACGGCGCGCCGATCATGAACGCGAACTCGCAAGCGCCGTCGCGGATGCCGCGCAGGTCGGCGTCGCCGACGAACTTGTCATCGCGAAACAGCAAGAACGGCCGCGCTTTGTCCTCGAACATGCCTTCGTAGTGATCGACGACTTCGGTCTCGGTGATCTTCTCGCCGTGGCCGAGCAGCGGCATGTTGACCGGCTCGTTGTAGCCGGCGGCGAGCAAGCCCGCGTGCTGGCTGACTTCCGCGAGGGTCGGCTCGAATGCGGTCAGCGTGCCCACCTCGGTCTGCCACGTGATCCGGAACCCAGGCGCGTCCACGAACGCGAGCATACGATACTCTGCGGCTCGTGAGCGCACCGCACGACCCGTGGACGACGATCGAGGCTGAAGCCGTGAATGCCTACCGCGGTGCCGGCAAGTTCCCGCTCCGTGCGTATTCGGAGTTCATGCCTCCGCCGTACATCGCGATCAAACCGTACGCGCCGACCCTTGCTTCGGCGTGCGCGACGTTCACCGCCGGCCACGGCGACCAGCTGCACGGGATGGAGAGCGGCGGGCGTGCCCCGACGCTCGGGATAGACGAGTACGAGCAAGCGCACGATCTCGAGCCGGGGTTCGGTCGGATCGGCGCGCGGATCGTCGCGGAGCTCGGCAAGCTCGTGCGCGGCCAACCCCACGCGCTGTCGAAGACGCTGCTCGAAGGCAATCCAGCGTGGCCCGCCGAGCTCGCCGCCGCAGCGAAAGCGGGCGCGCTCGCCGACGATCCGCTCGTCGTGATCGCAGCGCTCGCGCTGTCGCGCACGCAAGACGACAAGGGCAACGAGCGCTGGACGTTGTTCGGCACGAGCCACGACGGGCCCGCGCGCGCCATGTGGCACGGCTGCGACGCGCCGAAGCTCGCCGAAATCATGACGTGGGCGGGCGTCACCGGCGCGTGGAAGATCCTCGGCGACGACGTGCCACCGGCATTGCACGCTCATTTGCTCGGCACGACGCCGATCGGCGAGGTCCGTGCGCTCGTGACGTTCACGCCGTTCGCGCGGCTGCCGCGGCCGGTGCGCGACGCGTATCTCGCGCGCAAGCTGACGCTGATCCCGACGCCCGCGACGCTAGTGTTCTTCGAGCACCCGAAGTATCGCGAGCTCGCGACCGTGCTACCGCGCGCGACGCAGATTCCGCTGCTCCACGTGTTCCCCCGAGTCGAGAGGAGCTGCGCGATCCGCATCCCGCAGTCGGGTTGGCTCGACGAGCACGATCCGGCGCAGCAGCAGCACGGCCATCGCATCGTCGGCGACATCGCTCGCACTCACCGGTGGCAGCGCGTCGATCGCGATAGCGATGTGATCCACGGCGACGGCGCGTACACCGACAAAGTGTCGACCGCGTTGTTCTCGACCGAGCCCGACGACCTCGGCCTCTACGACAAGCCGCTCGCGCGCAATGTCGAGATCTGGACCGGTGACTACCGGCTGTTGCTCGATGGCCCCCACGCAGGTCGCACGGCGCTCAAGCGCGCGGCCGGGATCGTCGATGCGGGCGGTCGATTCGGTTACCGCATGGCGTATCCGCCGATGCGCGCGGGCGTGCGCGAGCTGTTCTGGCACGCGCCGATCGTCGCGAAACCGGACGGCCGGTTCGCCGATGCGCCACGCGGCTATGTCACCGCGGAAGCGCCGAACCACGAGCCGTTGTTACTCGAGCCGAAGTTGCTCGCTCGGCCGGTTCATCGCGCGGTCGCGACGCTGTTCGAGAGCGAGCCGGGACGCGCGCGGCACACGACCGCACACAACGCGCGCAAGCTGCTCGAGATGCATCAGTTGCTCGGTGGCAAGCTCGATCCCGAGCATGCGCGTTCGCTCGTGCACTGCGCGAAGACCGACTCGCTCGAGACGTGGCTCGCGGCGATTCCAGCGCGTGCATCGGATCGCACCGCGGGTGGTTGGCTCGCCGACGAGCTGAGCGCGTGCATCGGCGCTGCGCAGGACGCCGGCGAGGTCCGCGTCATCGACAAGCTCGGGACCCGTGCGTTCGAAGAGCAGATCTGGACGTCGATCGCGTCGCTCGCGCACGGCGACTTCAAGCAGAAGGACAACGCGGATGGCATCCGCACGAACGCGGGCAAGCACGGCGGCCCGGCTGCAAAGGCGGCGCACGTCGTCGCACACGAGCGTCGCGACCTCGAGGCGCTCGGCGACCACTTGCACGCGCGCTACCGCAAGTTGATCGAAGCCGCCGGCATGCAAGGAAAGGCCGAGGTCGTCGACCACGTGTTTCGTTGGGAGAGCGACTTCGACTTCCCGTGGATGGAAGGCTGGGAGAAGAACCAGCAGGGCCCGAAAGAGCGCAACATCGTGATGATGATCCCCGGTCGCAATCGCGGCGAGGCGATCGTGATGGGCGATCACTACGACACCGCGTACATGGAAGACGTCTATGACGCGGATCAAGGTGGCGATCAGCTGCGCGCGGCTGCGTGCGGCGCCGATGACAATCACTCGGCGACTACCGCGCTGCTGCTCGCGGCCGAACAACTGCTGCCGCTCGCCCGCGCCGGCAAGCTCGAGCGCGACGTCTGGTTGATTCACCTCACCGGCGAGGAGTTTCCCTCGGACTGCATGGGCGCGCGCGCGCTGGGTCAGGGCTTGGTCGAGCGCTCGCTCGCGTTCACCGCCGAGGATGGCTCGATCCGAGACGTGGCGAAGGTGCAAGTCGTCGGCGCGTTCGTGCTCGATATGATCGGTCACAACTCCGATCGCGATCGCGACGTGTTCCAGATCGCGCCTGGCGAAGGCGCTTGCTCGGCTCGGCTCGCACTGCGCGCGCACCGCGCGAACCGCCGGTGGAATGCGCTCGCGCAGACCTGGAACGCAGACGCCACGCGCGGCAAGGCCGGGCGCGCGAAACGGATGCCGGATCGCACCATGCCGCCGCCGTTCGCGCACTTGCCGCTGTTCGGCGAGATCCGCGTCGAGTGGGAGCCGCGGTCGGCGCTGTACAACACCGATGGTCAGATCTTCAGCGACCTCGGCATCCCGGTCGTGTTGTTCATGGAGAACTACGACATCAGCCGCAAGGGCTACCACGACACGCACGACACGATGGAGAACATCGATCTCGACTACTGCGCCGCGCTCACCGCGATCGCGATCGAGACCGTCGTCGACTGCGCATGCTCCGAGGCGCCGTAGTGGCCGCATCCGCCAACCTCGATGCTCGAGCGCACACGAAGAAGCGCGGGCTGTTTCGGCGCAACGCCGATCCCGAAGAAGTCGCCGATCGGCTCGAGCGGATGATCAAGCGGCTCGAGAAGGATGCGGTCGACAAGCTCGGCTGGAAGAAAGATCGCTTCATCGTCACACTCGATTTCCATCACGCCGCACCGAACGTCAAGCTGACGGTCGAGCCCGACGGCGAGATCCGCGTGCGTGCGACGACGGTCGGCATCGGGCCGGGCTATCACGTCGATGTCGTGCAACGCCTCGATCACGTCCTCGACGAGCTCGAGTTCGCGTGGGCCGACAGCGATGACTACGTCACGCATCGCGACGTCGGCAAGCTCCAGCTCGCGATGGCGACCTGGCTCGCCGAGCTGCTGCACGGCGATGATCAGGTTACGATCGGCATGCCGCCGGAGCACGTGTTTCGCGTCGACGCGCCGGTCCTGACCGCGCTGGGTCCGCGCGATGCAGCGTGGCGCAAAGCGGTCGTCGCCGATCCGTTGCGCGCGGCCGACGCGTTCGCGTGGTGGCAGCCCGAGGGCGCCGGTCACGCCGAGCGGGCGAGTGCGTTGCTCGCGATGTGGCTCGAAGTGCCCTGGCGAGAACCGCTCGATAAGGTCGAGCGCGCGTTGATGAAGCGTGTCGATGCCGAGCTGCGGATCGCTCACAAAGCCGATCGCGAGCTCGAGCTGCCGTGGGCGGATTGGTCCGCGATGCTCGGCTACCTCGGCGTGAACGACAAGCACTCGGATCGAGTTCGCGCGCGCGCCGGCGATGCGAAGCCGACGATCGGCTATCGCCGCTACGATATGGAAGTCGAGCTATCGGGCGGCTGGACCGCGGCGATCGGCGGCGGGTTCTTGTCGAGCTGGGAAGATGATGGCGCGAAGTTCTGGGCGACCGATGGCGATCGCAGCCTCGAGTTCACGAGCATCACCGCGAACGCCGCGCACACCTCCGACGAGCTGCTCGCGATCGCGCCCGAGCGGTTTGCGGTCGTCGCGCGCTTCGACGAGGGCGAACGCCGCGGCCGTGCCGAAGCCCAAGACGACAGCGACGGCGTGCACGTCGTCCATGGCCTCATGGCCGAAGCGCCTCACGTCGGCATCTTGACGTGCAAGGGCAAGCCGAGCGATCAGCCGTGGGCGCTCGCGACCTGGCGCAGCCTGACCCGCGTCGCCGAGAACCCCGACGATGCTCAGTAGGTGAAGTGCTCGGTGTCGTAGGACGTCGGCTTGCTACGCTGCAGCTTCATGTCCCAGATCCGATCGTCGATGCACGACCGCACCGCGTCCGCCGCCACGACCGTGACCGCGACGATCTCGTCGCGCGTTAGCTCGAGCTCGACCGAGATTTCGGTATCCGGCACGAACGCCGCAGCGCGGCAGTTCGCGACGATCCGGCCGATCCGCTCGCGCAGCTCGGGCTCGCCGGTGTGGCCGATGCTGCCGTAGTGGCCGTAGCCGACGTCGTCCGACGACGTCGAGAACCGACCGCTGCGGCCACTGAACGACATCTCTTCGCCAGTGCCGTCGCTACCGCCCCACCTCGCGATCAAGCTGAACTGGGCGTTGACCGCCTCGGCGGCGCGGCCGATCGCCGCCAGGATTCTCGCGTCGGTGACGAGCTGCGTCGCGCTGAGCTCGCGCGCGAGATCTCGACCGCGCGTGATCTCCGGCCGAAACGCGTACTCGACCGGATGCCCCCACAGCTCACCTGCGATCGCGATCGGCCCCGAGAATTGATCGCCGTGATGCCACCACACGCATGACTCGCCGGCCGCGATCGATGTGCAGCCCGGATCCTCGACGCTGTCCCAGCTCGACGCGTGGACCACAACGCGCTCGAGTGAGATCGGCCGGATCAGCATCGTCGCGTCGGCGTGGCCATGGTCATCGGCGCGGCCATCGACCGCGATACCTTCGGTCGCCCGCGCGAGTGGCGCGAGCGGCAAGTCGTCGTCGCGCGTCAGCACGCCCGGCGCGCCGGCCAGCGAGATCGCGTGGACGAGTGTCCCGGCCGGAAGCGTCGCGGCGAGCTTGGCCTTGTCGAGGCCAGTGATCCGCGCGGCCCACAGGTCATCGCTAAAGACGATCGCTCGCCGGGTGCCGGTCGTATGCGCGAGCCAGGTCGCGGCTTCGCCGAGGCCGACGTCGAGGTTCGAGCCGTTGCGCAGCTCGAGTTGCCCGAGCTGTTTCGCGATCAACGGCGCGGCGCGCGCGGCGGTCGTCCAGTCGGCGAGCAACACCTGCGCGGTGCGCGTCACGACGATGACCTGCACCTTCGACGTCGGTGCGAGCCTCAAGTACGACGCGACGAGCGCGCTCTGCACCGCGACCTGAGCCGGGTCGAGCGAGCGCGAGCCGTCGAGCACGAGCACGGTGTGGAGGTCGGCCGGCACGTCGGCGAGTTGGCTCGCCAACGCGAGCTCGACCCGGGCGAAGTGGTCGTCGGGCAACGCGAGTCGGCCAGCGAATCCGCCGATCCGCTCCGGCCCGCTCGGTCGCAGCGCGAGGCCGCGGTCCGCGAAGCCGAACACCGCCGGCGGTGCGGTATCACTCGACGCGTCGGGACGACAGACGTTGACGACCTTGTTGCGATCCGGGCGAACGTCCCCGAGCCCAGCCGTCGCGCGCGTCCAGCGCGGCGGGCCTACGACGTAGCGCGCGTCGCCGAAGAAGCAGGTCGGCGTGGCGATGTCGATGACGAGCGAGACGTGCGAGCGCTTGCCCACGATGATCGACACGTCGAGCTCGCGGAACCCAGCCGTGATCTCGATCCCCGAGCCGGGCTTGTTCCCGGGCGCGGCTTGAGCCAACGCGGTGAACGTGCGATCCGCGTCGCTCGCCGGCCGGAGCGCGAGCACGTGCACCGTGCCATCGACCGTCGCGGTCGCAGCGGTCGCGGTGGCGCCCACCGGCAGCTCGATCTGAATGTCGCCGCGCTCGCTCGGCCGGGCATCGAGCTCGTAGCGGGCGGCCAGCATCGCGGTCGCACCGCGCAGCGAGCCGCGAACCTCGACGGGTGCGAGCGGCTGATCGGAATCGGCATCAGTATCGGCGTTCGCCGATCCGAGCGCAGCGACGACCAGGGTGGTGCAGACCAGCGATCGCAACGCCTCGTGTGACACCGGCGCCGCCAAGCGGTTTCGGCTTTGGTGTACCGTCCGGGCCATGGATTCAGACATGGGCGAGATGATGTTGTTCCGCGCGCTTGGACCAATGATGGTGGTCGTCCCGCTGTTCATCGGCACGATCTTGGGCGGCCCGCTGGTGCTCTACCTCGTGGCGCGCTGGCGGGCGAACCGCGACAAGGTCGTCGATCCGCAGCTCGGCCAGAAGGTCGCGCTCGGCTACTTCGCGTTCGTCGCGCTCCAGCTCGTGTTGATCGGCACGTTCGTCGTGATGTGGATGGTGATGTCGACGATGCCTTCCGAGGAACGCGGCTCGTTCTATCGCGTCGGCTTCGGCATCCTCGTCCCGTCCGGGCTCGTGCTCGGCATTCACATGTGGCTGCTCGGTCGCACGAACCAGGTGTTGTTCCCTGGCGTTCGCCGGCTGTTCCAGGGCTACAACTTCCTGACGGTCGGCCTGATCGGCTTGATCGCGATCGAGCTCGTGTTTCAATCGCTGTTCGCGAAGGGCAGCTCGGGCGAGATGGGCCGCGTCGGCGCCGCGTTGTTCCTCGTCTACGGCACGGCCTGGCTCGTGACCGGCGTGATGTTCGCGCAGGGCAGCGGGAGTGCCTCGCCGCCCGCGCCCGAGGTCGTGACGCCACCGGGTCCCGACGCGGGCCAATCGTTGCCGCACCTCAGCGACGGTTCCTACCCGCCGCTGCAGAAATAGCGCTACCGTCCGCGCATGACGAAAGTTGCAGTTCTCGGCTCCGGCCAAGTCGGCGAAGTGCTCGCGAACGGGTTTCTCGCCCACGGCCATAGCGTCATGCGCGCCTCCCGCGAGCCCAGCAAGCTCGCAGCGTGGCAGGCCGGCGCGAAAGGCGAGGCGAGCACCGGCACGTTTGCCGACGCCGCGAAGTGGGGCGAGCTGATCGTGCTCGCGGTCAAGGGCCTGGCTGCCGAAGCGGCGCTCGAGCTCGCCGGCGCTGCGAACCTCGCAGGCAAGACCGTGATCGATACGACGAACCCGATCGGCGACAAGCCGCCGATCAACGGCGTGATCCAGTACTTCACGACCGGCGATTCGTTGATGGAGCGGCTGCAGAACAAGGCGCCGCAGGCCCACTTCGTCAAGGCGTTCAACTCGGTCGGCAGCGGCTTCATGGTCAACCCGAAGTTTCCGACGACGCCGACGATGTTCATCTGCGGCAACGACGCGGGCGCGAAGCAGCAAACGACCGCGATCCTGACCCAGTTCGGCTGGGAGACCGCCGACATGGGCGGCGTCGAAGCCGCGCGCGCGATCGAGCCGCTATGCATCTTGTGGTGCATCCCGGGGTTCCTTCGCAACGACTGGGCCCACGCGTTCAAGCTGATCCGCCCCGCGTGAAGACGCGGCTGTCAGCGATCGCTGTGCTCGCGGCATGCGGGTCGCCGACGGCGAAGCCGGACAGCCCGCCGGCGTCGCCGTGGAGTCAGGTCGGGACGCTGCCGGCGCCGCGACTCGAGCCCGGCGTTACTACGCTCGGCGATCGGCTCGTCGTGCTCGGCGGGTTCGATACCGGGCTCGAAGCCGGGCTCGACATCACGACGCGCGTCGACGTGTTCGACCCGATCGCGGCGAGTTGGTCGACGCTGCCCGATGCGCCGGTGTCGTGGACGCACATCCAGCTCGCGGCGGTCGGCACGACGCTGTACTTGCTCGGCGGGCTCGCGGGGCAACAGTACGTCGCACACGGCGAGGCGTTCTCGCTCGACACGTCGACGCCAGGCGCGACTTGGCAATCGATCGCGCCGTTGCCAACCGGCTACGAGCGCGGCTCGGCGGCCGTGATCGTCTCGCCGCCGCGGATCTATCTCGCAGGCGGTGCCTCGACGAGCGATGCCGTGGCGAGCGTCATCTATTACGACCTGGCGATGAACGCGTGGTGCCCGGGCGCCGCGTGCGTGACGCCGCCGCCTGATCTGCCGAACGGTGGTCGCTCGCATCCCGCCGGCATGTTGCGCCCCTCCGACAACGCGCTCGTCGTGGTCGGTGGCCTCATGACGCTCGATGCGACCGAACCGGCGACCGACGTCTCGATCCTTCCGCCGCTCGCCACCGCGTGGACCGCAGGCACGGCGATGCCGACGCCGCGCGGCGGTTGTGCGTACGGCAACGTCGCCGGGCAACTCGTGTGTGCAGGCGGCGAAGCGGGCGATGCGGCGTTGAACAACACCGAGGCTTGGGATCCGAACACCGATACGTGGACGGTCGAAGCCGCGATGCCCGACTACCGCGCCGGCACCCAAGGCGCCGCGATCGGCGACCGGCTGTTCGTCCCCGGCGGCGCGGTCAAGCTGGTCTACGAGCCGCTCGACACCGTCTATCAATACGCCCCGCTCGATTGAATCGAGCGCGACACCTCCGGTGCCAGCTAGCTTTGGAAAAAGTTTAGATCGGGTCGCGCAGCCACGCGTTTGCTCGCTGATGAGGTCAACGCTCTTGGCTCTTGCCTTGCTCGGCGCAGCCGCGACGCGCGCCGATGCGTTCTGTGGGTTCTACGTCGGCGGCGCCGGCGCCCAGATGTTCAACAACGCGAGCGAGGTCGTGTTGATGCGCCACGGCACGACGACCGTGCTGTCGATGCAGAACAACTATCAAGGACCGCCCGAGCACTTCGCGTTGGTCGTCCCGGTGCCGGTCGTGGTCAGACAGGCGCAGGTCAAGACGCTGCCGCACGAGCTGTTCGACAAGATCGACACGCTCGGCGCGCCTCGACTCGTCGAGTACTGGGAACAGGACCCGTGCAAGCAGTACGTCGAATACAACGCGATGCCGATGCCCGACATGGCGACGGGAACGACGGAAGACTCCGAGGAGCCGTCGAAAGGCGAGGACTACCACGTCAAGATCGAGGCGAAGTTCTCGGTCGGCGAGTACGACATCGTCGTGCTGTCGGCACAGGAGTCGACCGGGCTCGACCGTTGGCTGCACGCGAACCACTACACGATCCCCGCGGGTGCCGAGCCGCTGCTTCGCCCGTACGTCGAGCAGGGCATGAAGTTCTTCGTCGCGAAGGTCGACCCGAAGAAGGTCACGTTCAAGGACGGGATGGCGACGCTGTCGCCGCTGCGGTTCTACTATGACAGCGCTGACTTCTCGCTGCCGATCCGGCTGGGCCTCGCGAACTCGAGCGGTACGCAAGATCTGATCATCAACATCCTCGCGCCTAACCTGCGCTACGAGGTCGCGAATCATCCCAACGTCACGATCCCGACGAACCTTCCGGTTCGCGACGAAGTTCGCACGCGGTTCGGCGAGTTCTATGCGGCGCTGTTCGACCACACGATCGAAGCAGTGCCCGACGCGGTCGTCACCGAGTACTCGTGGGATTCCGGCAGCTGCGATCCGTGCCCGGGGCCGACGCTCGATCCGGAAGATGTCGCGACGCTCGGCGCCGATGTCATCGGCTCGACCTACAAAGACGCGGACAACGCGAGCTACACGCTGACTCGGTTGCACGCGCGCTACGGCAAGGACCTCAAAGACGACCTCGTGTTTCGCGCGGTGGAGCCGATCGTCGGTGGTCGCGGCATCCCGGATCCGTCGGGCGCGGTACCGATGGAAGTCACGCGCGACTCGACGAACAACTTCCAGGGCCGTTACATCATCACGCATCCGTGGACGGGGCCGATCGCATGCGCGGACCCGCATCGCGGCCAGTGGGGCGGGCCGATCGATTCGTCGCAGCAGATCGCGACTCAGGCCGCGACGAACCTCGCGTTCGCGCCGCGTGGCAACCTTCAGCTCGGCGCGATGCTCGCGAAGGACTTGCCGCAGATCGGTATCATGTCGAGCATCGGCGCCCACCCGCCGATCCCGCCGCGTCAACCGCAGGGCTGCGGCTGCGCGACCAACGATCCGAGCACGGGCACCGCCGCGATCTTCGGAGCCGTCGTCGTGGCGATCCGCCGCCGGCGGCGCCGAAGCGGCCGGTTGTCAAAGTGAACACCGTCCCCAGCTAAGTCTTTGTTTACTTTGACAGCAGCTGTGCAGGCCGGTTGACAGAGTGAACACCGTCCCTCACGGGAGGTTCAGGCCAAAGCTCTTGGCGAGTGCGATCAGCTGCGCGAACGCTTGCGGCACCGCGGCGAGCGGGCCGGAGCCGCCGTCGCTGCCGACTTGCGTGTAGTTGACCGTGCCGTAGGTGTGATGTAACGCCGCGGCGATCTTCGGCAAGCCGATCGTGACGAGCTCGCGCAGCGCGCGATCGCGAGCGACGAGCTGCTCGATCTCGGCGAGCCGGCGTTGCTGCGCGGCTTCGAGCGCGCCTTCCTGATCGCGCATCTCGGCCTCGCGGCGGCGCAGCTCGAGCGCGACATCGGCTTGGCTGCGCCCGAGCTCGTGCTCGACCTCTTGCCGGCGCAGCTTGAGCGAGCGCTCGTGCTCGACCTCGAGCGTCGCGCCGCGGTGGAGCGCTTCGATCCGGCCGCGCTCCGCTTCGAGCGCGGCGACTTCCGCGGCGGCGCGCACTCTGCGCTGCTCCTCGCCGATCGCGATCGCGTGCAGCATGCGGTCGCGTTCGAGCTCCGAGCTGCGGCGGGCGACGGTCGCTGAAACCTCCGCGACGTCGCGTTTGCGCTCGAGCTCGGCGAGCTCGGCATGCGCAGCGATGCTCGCGCGGTACGGCGCCTGGAGATGCGCGAACACTTGCTCGCTCTGGATCGTGACCTGCTGGATCTCGATCGTGTCGATCACGACGCCCCAGCCCTTCGAGGTCGTGTCGTCGGGTGCGCCTTCTCCGCCGACGACCGGCGCGATCTCTTCCATCAAGTAGCCGGCGATCGATTCTTTGCGCCGGGTCAGGCAGTCCTCGAGCGAGAGGTTCGCGATCAACCGCCGCGCCGCGCCTAGGAACATCTCGCGCAAGGTCGTGGCGAGCCGATCGCCTGCAGCGACGCCGTCGGAGAAGTCGAGGACGCGAAACGCGAGTAACGGCTCGGCGATGCGGTAGACCGCGATGCCGGTGACCTCGACCCCGACCCGCTCGCGCGTGATCTGGTCCGCGGTGAACTCGATCCGCTGCAGCGTCGTCGGTACGACCGCGGTCGCATGCCACGGCCACTTGAAGATTCGCCGGCCTTGACCGCTGCGCGCGCGATCGATCTGGCCCTTGCGCGTACACACTAGATATTCGCTCGGCTTCGCTCCGACATATCCCCAGCGCTTCAGCTGCTCGGTCATTGGTGCGACGAAGTGCAGCAGTCGTGCCTCGCTAACTATCGACTGCGCCGTCGTGAAGCTGCTCGCCGATGGAGCAGCTGATGCGAATTGGAGCTACAACTCGTCCGTGAGCTGCGCGCGGTGTGAGAAACCCGGCGGAACGGCGAGAGCGTGGTGCGTCGACTGCGAGCGCGACTACGACACGTGGGTTCGCCAACACGCGACCGACATCATCGGCGCGGTGCTCGGCGGCGCCGTCGTCGTAATGGTGTTCGCGATGCTGCTGCCGGCGCTCGGCGCCGGCGTCGTGGTCTCCGCAGGTGGCGCGTTCGCCGGGTTCGGCACGATCCTCGCCGCGACCCGGCTCAATCGCCGCCGCCGCCGCCGGCAATTTCTCGCGGGTACGCTTCCGCGGGCATACCTCGCGCCGCCGAAGTAGAATCGCGTCATGATCGGGATCCCCGCGGCGCTCGCGGTGTTCGGCTACGGCGAGTGGGCCACCCACAAGTACTTGCTGCACGGCCTCGGTCGCGACAAGTCGAGTCGGCTCGCGTTCCACTACCACGAGCATCATCAAGCGGTGCGCCGCAACGGCGGCTACGATCCGGCGTACGAAGGGCCGGTGTGGAGCACGCCGACGCAAGCGCGCGAGGCGTTCGGGCTCGTCGTCGTCGGGCTCGCCCATGCGCCGTTGTTTCCGATCGCGCCGTTCTACACGTCGACGATCTGGTACTGCCTATATCGCTATCGCCGCGACCATCGCCGCGCGCATCTCGATCCGGCGTGGGGCCGCGATCATCTCAGCTGGCACTACGACCATCACATGGGCGATCAGGACCGCAACTTCGGCGTGGTGTGGTCGTGGTTCGATCAGTGGAAGGGCACGCGCGAACACTTCGTCGGCAGCGAGCGCGAGCTCGCGATCCACGACAAGCACGCGGCGCGCGCGGACACCGCGAAGGCGGGCGCAGCGCTTCGTGCGCAGCGCCGGCGGCCATTGCGCCACCTACTCGCGCGCGTGATGGGCTACTCGCCGTCCCAGTAGTCGAGTCTCTCGCCGAGCTTGCCGCGGAACTTGAAGCCGCTCGTCGTGACGCCGATCTTGCCGGTGTCGGGATACTCGACGACCTCGTGCGGAATCATCGTGCTGATCGCGAGGTAGCGCAGCTCGCGATCCGACGTGTTCACGATCTGATGCGCGGTCGCGGCGCCGCCGGCAGGCGAGGCGATCACGTCGCCGGTGCGCAGTGGAAATTCGCGGTCACCGATCCGCATGGTGCCGTTGCCGTCGAGGATCACGAACATCTCCTCGTTGACGTGGTGGCAATGAAACGGATAGGCGCGCTTGCCGGGCGGCACCACGATCAACGAGCAGCCGAGCTGCACCGCGCCGATCGTCGCGGCGACCTGGCCGTCGCGCGCTTCGAACTTGTCACCGTGGCGGACTTCTTCGAACGCGAGCTGATCGAGGTTGATGATCGGGTGCACGCGCAGACTCTAGATCATCGCGACTAATTCGGGCGACACGGCGGCACTTCGACCGCGACTCCCGCATCGCCGAACGTGTCGACGTCGAACGTGCGGGCCTGCTCACAGTCGCTCGACAGTCCGAACAGCGTGAACGATTCGGTCGTGATCTCGAGCCCGGCGTGCGGCAGGGTGATCGCTCGCGCCCGCAGGGTCGCATCGTCGATCGGGCGCGAGAACTGGAGCACGTAGCCGGCCTGATGGAAGTTATGCGGCGGCAACGGCTCGACCCGGCACCAGCGAGTGACCTCCGACGCGCCGCCGTGTTGCGCCTGTTCGAGGTGATCGACGAGCGCTTTACACATCGCGACCGCATCGAGGGGCTTGCCGGTGACCTCGAAGCTCGTCCACGTATCGCCGGTGCGGACGCGAGCGCTGATCGTCTTGCGCGGGCCGGCGGGCTCGGGATCCGGCCCGGGCGCCTGCTGCGCCGATCGATCGTGCGAAGAGCACGCGGCGAACAATAGCAACGCCGCCGCGCGCCTCATCCGCGGCGATGGGGGACGATCGTTTGCGCCATCGCGCGTTCGTCGCTCGCGATCGGCGGGCGGTGGTCGATCGTGCGCCCGGGCATGATCACCTGCTGCTCGCTCGGCGACACCGACGGGATCGGCGCCGGCGCGGTGTAACCCTGCCACCAACCGACCGATCGCGCGGCAGTCCACGCATGAACCTCTGGGATCGGGATCGCGCGCAGTTGGTCCGCGAGCATCTGGGCGTCGTGCGGCCGGCCGTCGGCTTCCTTCGCCAAACACGACACGATCAAGCTCTCGAGCTCGACCGGCAGCCAGCCCATGACCTGCGGCCGCAGTTGTGGCAACGGCTCGTAGATGTGGCGATGCAGCAGCTTCGCGTCGCCGACGTCGCGCGAGAACACCTCGCGGCCGGTGAGCAACCACCACGCGACACAGCCGAGCGAGTACAGATCGGCGCGGCCGTCGAGCTGCATGCCGAGGATCTGCTCCGGCGCCATGAACCCGGGGGTGCCGAGCATCGCGCCGAGCTGGGTCAGCTTCGGCGTCTCGAGCGACGACACCGACGGAATTGGCCCGACGTACGCGTGACGCACGGTGCCTTGCGGCTCGGACAACGTCTGCACGATGCCAAAGTCGAGCAGCTTCGCGATGTCGAGCTCGTCGGCGGCGCGGCACAAGAACAGATTGGGCGGCTTGATGTCGCGATGGAGCATGCCGGCGCGATGCGCTTCGGCGAGCGACGATGCGGCGTCGGCGAGGAACGGAATCACGCGCGCGGCGGGCTGCGGGCCGTAACGCACGACGAGCGATTCGAGATCGAGTCCGTCGAGCAGCTCCATGACGTAGTAGAAGACGCCCTCGGCGGTGACGCCGTAGTCGAAGATCTGGATCGTGTGGCGCGACTTCATCGAAGCGAGGGTCTGGGCTTCGCGCCGGAACCGTTCGCGGATCTCGGCCGCGTACTGCGCGTCGTGCATGACCTCGGGGCGGATCAACTTGATCGCCGCTTGGCGGGCGAGCAGCTGGTGTTGCGCGCGCCACACCTCGCCCATGCCGCCGGCGCCGAGCTTCGCGACGAGCCGATAGCTGCCCATCTCGACGACGCGCGCCTCCGCGACGGTCGCCCGCTGCTTCGAAGCCGCGACTTGCTTGCGCATGCGCACCAGGTTCCACGCGAGGACGAGCGCGATGCCGACCGCCACGGCCAGCGCACCGGCGCTCGCGATCACGCTCGAACGCTCGAGCGCCCGGGTCGGCCCGAGCAGCGTGCTCGTCGGCACGACGGTCGCGACGTACCAATCGAGTGGAACTGAAACGCCCGCGCGCTTACCGCCGATCGGCGCGACCGACGCGAGGTAATCGCCGTCGCTGGCGCTGAGCGTGAGGAACTCCTGTTCCTTGGGTCCGTGCGCGCCGATCATCGCAAACAGCGATTCGACCGCAGGATCGTGCAGGTCTTCGTGGTGCATCAACTTGTTGCTCGACGGCAGCACGTACTGATCGCTCGCCGGAGACGCGAGGATCGTGCCGTCGCCGGCAAACACGAGCGAGCGCGCGTGATCGAGCGCGGAGCGGACGACGGAGCCAGACAACGATGTGACATCGAAGTCGACGGTGAGCACCGCGACGAGCGCGTGATCCGGCCCGAACACCGGCTCGCTGCACGTGATGCCGGTCGCGTGGGTCTGGAAGAACGTGTACGGGTCGGTCCAGGCGCGCCGCGCGGTCGTCACCGCGAGCGTATAGAACGGCCGAGTGCGCGGATCGTAGGCCATCATCTCGTGCAGCCGCGGCGCGAGCGTTCCGTTGACGACCGTGAAGCGATTCACGTCGGTGCCGCTCGGCGTGATCCGGCTCTCTTGCACCTCGAGACCGCCGGCCGCCGTTACGTATGCGCCGCGGAACGTGCCAGTCGGAAAGCTCACGCTGACGTACGACACGCCGGGTCGGCCGACGAGCAAGTCTTGCATGCGGACGAGCACGTCGTCGATCGGGCGCGACTCGTCGGCGAACGACGCTAGTCGCGCGAGCAACGGATCGGCTTGATCGAGCGCGAACGCGACGTCGTTCTGCGTCGCGGTTGCCTGCTGCGCCAGTTGATGCCGTGCCATCGTTTCGGTCGCGGTCCGCGTCGCACCTCGGCCGAGCAGCAGGATGCCCAAGCCGCACGCGACGACGATCAGCGGCACCGTGATGATCACGCCGACCGGCGACGCGAGAGCGCGCGCGAATCGCGCCGGACCGCGGCCACCGTCGAACGTCGTCTTAGCCACGCGACTCGTACACGCGCTGTGCAGGGAGCTCGAACGCGGTCAAGAACCCGCCTTTACCACACGCGGTATCTAGCCCGACGCACGACTTGCCAGCCCACAAGTCGGTCGGATCGTCGGGCGTATAGCTCGACAGCTCGTTCGGCAGCGTGCGCGTCGTCGTATGACCGAACACGACGAGCTTGCCGCGATAGTTCTCGAAGAAGTCGCGATCGCGCAGCCACAACAACGCGCGCGGTGGCTCGACCTTCGACGGATGCGGGAAGCCATCGCCGACGCGCTTGATCCCGGCATGCACGTAGATCGCGTGCTCGTCCTCGTAGAAGAACGGCAACGAGCGCATCCACGCGACGACGTCTTGCGGGAAGAACTTGCCCTCGAGCATCGCGTCGAACTCGTCGTTCGTCGGCATCTCGGCCTCGTCGGGCACCGCCTCGCCGCGGAACGAGCGAAACGACTCGAGGCAACCGTTGCCGCGCGGCAGGATAAACTCCGGCCAGCCCTTGTCGATGACGTGCAGCCACGCGTCCTCGTGATTGCCACGTAGCGTGACGACTTTCGCAGGGCCCTTCTTGGCGAATGCGCGGACCCAGGCGATGACTCCGGCGGAGTCCGGACCGCGGTCGATGTAATCGCCGACGAACACCACCGTGTCGTCGACCGTTAACGCCGGCAGCCGCTCGAACAGCGTCTGCAATGCGTCGAGATCCCCGTGAATGTCTCCGACCGCGAAGGTACGACCCGGCACGTGGCTATCTTAGTGTAGGAAGCCACGACGGTCCTGCTTGGGTGTCGGCTTTGACCACGTCGATTTCAAGGGCTTGCACTGGCACGCCGTGTGGAGATACTGGACCCATGCGCTACTCCTTCGTCGCGGTCGCCCTCACTGTGTTGTCGGCCACCGCGTACGCCCAGGCGCCTGGCGACTACGACGCGGGTCCGCCTTCCGGCCCGATGCCGGTCGTGGACGCAGGTCTACCGCCGTCTGCCGTGCCGGTCGTCGTGGTGGTGCCGGTGCACGAGTCGGTGATGGCGAATCGCTGGGCGGTCGGACTCTCGCTCGGCGGGATGACGCTCCAGCACTCCGGCACGAACGAGCCATCGAAGTTCAACATCGGCGAGCTCGCGCTGCGGTTCCGCGCGACGCTCCACCTCGAGCTCGAGGCGACGCTCGCGGGCGGCAGCGAGAAGCAGGACGGCGGCGATCAAGTCAGCGGCTTCGCTCTCACCGCGCGCTATCGGTTCCAGCCGGAGCATCGCTGGAACTGGTGGCTCTCGGGCGGCGTCGGCGTCCTTGGTGTCGTGCCCGATGGCGCGACCGATCAGGAGAAGAGCGACGCGACCCGCGAGGAGCTTCACGCCGGCATCGGGCTCGAGCGCCGGTTCCATCGCTTCGCGCTGCAAGCCGAGCTGCGCGCGATCGTCACCGGCCCGTCGAAGGGCGAGAGCGACGGCACCACGACGACGATGCCGACCGCGGGGCGCACTCCGGCGTCGATGCCGCCGCCGAACGACCCGTCGACGACCCCGAATGGCGAGAGCGGCGCGCAGCTCACCATCGGCGGCAGCTTCTACTTCTGACTCGAGTCGACCGTCGCTTGGATCGCAGCGGCAACGATCTTGCCGAACCGCGCGCGATTCGCGGCGTCGAATTCCTCGGTGTACGGCAAGTGGATGAACCCGGCGCGCTTGCCGGTCATCGCACCGACATCGGCGAACATCACGTTGTTGCAGACGTAGCGACCGGGGTCGGTGCTCAGCTGCGGCTGTTCGCCGAGACCGACGAGTGCGGAGTTGATCGCATCGAGCGGAAGTAGCGTTGCGCGCGTAGCGGCGGCGGCGCTGTCGATCGGCTGCGCCGCGCGAATGACGCCGCGATTGTCGGGCACGCCGCCGGTGACTTCGCCGGTGTCCTGCAAGTTGTACGCGGTCTGCTCGAGTGCGATCGCATCGCCGCCTTGGCCAAAGCTGATCACGATATCGGGGGCGCAGCGCGCGATCGCATCGGTCACTTCGGCCGGGGCGCGGTCGTATTCGACCGGGATCACGAGCCGCATCACTCTCGCCCCGCGCAACGAGCTCGGATCGAGCGCGGTGACCGCGACACCCGAGACGTTGTCGTGCGTGCCGTCGGCGGGGAACGGCTGGAAGCCGGTCACGAGCACCTTCGCGCCGGTGCCGCCGCCTTCGTAGTTGCAGGTCGGGACGGTGCGGCGCAACGTCGTTCGCGCCGCGGTCTCGGCGGCGTCGACGCGAATGTCGGCGACATCGCCGCGATTCGGAGCGAGGTCTGCGACCGCGAGGTCGTAGATCTTGCGATACGCCGTGGTCTGCACCGTCGCGACCGCGGTGACTTGCGCGGTGACATCGACACCATCGACCTCGACGCGATCGAGCGCGCGATCGGCTGGAAGCTCGAACGTGACGTGATCGCTATCCGCGACGACGCCGGCACCCGGCGAGATGACCAAGCCGAAGCGCGACGGGAACACCTCGACGTAATCGAACGCGAGCTGCGCGCCTGCCGCCGGGGTGACGCGAATGCCGATCGGATCGCCGTTCGACGACCACGCGACCGGAACGTCGAGCCACGCGCCGTCGCTGCGCAGCGTGTCGACCGTGAGTGTCGTCGTAGCGAGCGTCGCGCCATTGTCGGTGACGTCGATCGTCGCGATCAAACCGCTCGCTGGATGTGCATCGACGCGCAAGCGCGCGCTCGCGATCAAGTCGCCGACCTGTTGGCCGCCGTTGACGCTGCCGCTGCACGCCGCCGCGAGCTCGACCGCACCATCGCTCACGCTGCCTTGGCACAGCGCCTCGGCCTCGGTGACGATCGCGTTGATCGGATGACCGGCGCCGTCGTACTTGCCGTCGAGAAAATCGCGAAGCAGGCCGGCGTTCGGATCGCTCGTCGTTCCCGAGCTCGCACAAGCGGCGAGGGCTGCAGCGACGGTAACCGCGGTGAAATGTTCGAGGCGCACGCGGCTACAACCAGCACCCGGCGTGCCACGCTCGAGGCCAGCGGTGTCGCGGCGTTGCCGGCGGCTGGCTAGTCGCCTAGCCGGCTCTATAGGACGAGCGTCCCCTGCGCGAGCTCGATCACCAGCCCGGTGACGTAGATCTGGCGGTCGGTAGCGACGCGCAGACCGAGCCGCGAAGGGCGCCCGATCGCATCGCCTTGGCGCAACGTTTCGGCGATCGGCAGCGGCCGTCCGGTCGCGAGCATCCAGCCGCCGAGGTTCGCGCAGGCCGAGCCGGTCGCCGGATCTTCGATCACCGCGCCGTGCGACGTGAAGAAGAACCGCACCACCAGCTCGCCGTTCGCGTCGCGCGCCCAGACGTACGCCATTGCCTCTTCGCGCGTATCCGACAGACCCAACCGCGCGATTAGCTCTGGTACCGGGCGCACCGCGCGGACCGCCTCGACCGTCGCGAGCGGAATCACCAGCTGCTCGGCGCCGGTGTTGACCCACAGCGGTTCACCCGCGATCTCGGTCGCGGCGAGACCGAGCATCTGTGCGAGCTCGGCGCGATTGCCGGCGGGAGGTCGCGTCGTAGGTGGTTTTGCGGCGCGCAGCGTCCAGGTGTCGGCGCTCGCGGTCACCGGCACGATGCCGGCGATCATCTCGAACGTCACGCGATCGCCACCGCGCAGCGAGCGCACGACGTGAGCGGTCCCGAGCGTCGGATGACCTGCGAACGGCATCTCGAAGCCGGGAGTGAAGATCCGGACGCGCGCGTCGGCGCGAGGGTCGCTCGCCGGCAGCACGAACGTCGTCTCCGAAAGGTTCATCTGGTGGGCAAGCCCCTGCATCTGCCCGTCGGTCAGGCCACGGGCGTCCTCGAACACGCACAGTGGATTACCTGACAGCTTGTCGCCCTCGATCGCGAACACGTTGACGATGCGAAACCGCATTCCCTCCTGTAGCGACCCCAGCGCATCCCCACAAGTAGCAGTGCATGGTCTCGATGACCGGTACACCCGGCCGATGCACCTGGAATGCTCCGTTTGCTCGTGCTCGCGACTGCCCTGATGGGCTGCCATCCGTTCGTCGCCGCCGGGTACGACATGTCGACGCGCGTCGGCGGACCGCTATCGAGCGTCGTCGCGGCGCCTGCGACGCCCGCGGCACGATCGACCACGACCACGCCGGCGGCGCCGTTACCGCCGACGTCGGGAGCGACCTACGCGTTCGCGTTTGGCGGTGGCTCCAAGAACTTCGCGATCGAAGCGGGGTTGCAGGCCCAGAACGTGAGCAGTGCGAGCTTCTCGCTGCCCTCGGTGAACGGCGTCGAGCAAGGCACGATCGTCGATCCGGGCACGCCGCACTACATCACCGTTACCAGCAACTTGCTGATGCGGGTCACGCTGCTGCGCACCAGGTTCTTTTCGACGAATCTGTACGTCGGCCCGGGCGGCGCGCTCGTGTTCGATCGCACGACTGCGAACCGCGCTTGGGGCGAAGATCTACGCTACGGCGTCGGCGTCTCGGCAAACTTGAAGTGGTTCGCCGCGTTCGCGGATGTCTCGCGCACGGTCGTGATGTTCGCCGACGGTCCCGCGACCGGGACGAGCACGATCGACGGCATCATGGTCGGGCTCGCTCTGCACAACTGAGCGAGTCGAGCTATCATCGACAGGTGCCGGCCACCGTTGTCGATGCGGTCAAGTCGCCGATGCCGTGCGCGTGCAACTGCTACGAGGCGCTGACCCTCGACGAACGCGTCGCTGGCATCGAGGCGCTCTCTCGGTTCGACGATGCGATGCGCGGTGGGGGCCAGACCGTGATCTGGGC
>CAZDGY010000003.1:0-30074 GCA_964504685.1 uncultured Kofleriaceae bacterium
TGTCGTCGCCCTTCTTGACGACGGTCGGGTCGGCGACGCCGGTCGCGTCGAGGCGCTCGCGGATCGTCGAGATCGCGTTCTCGAGGGCGGCCTTCTTCACGCCGTCGGCGAAGTCCGACGACACGCGGAAGCAGATGCCGGTGATCGTGTCCGAGATGCCGTCGGCGGCAATGCAGTCGCGCTTCGTGATGATGCCCTTGCCGACGTCGTCGACATCGGCGGCGACCTTGTCGGCGTCTTTGAGCGTCTTCGGGTACAGCACGGTGACCGCGCCGGTCGCAGCGTTCGCCCCGAACGGCGTCTTGACGACGACGCCCGCGAGCTTCTGATCGGCGACGATCGACTCGAGGTCGCGCTTGAGCTCGGTCGCCTTGTCGTCGACCGCGGCGTTGAGGTCGATGCTGTAGTCGAGATACAGCCCGCCTTGGAGGTCGAGGCCGAAGTTGATCTTCTTGTTAAACAGCGAAGATACCCACGACGGCAACGAGCCTTTAGGCGCGAACGTCGGCGCGAGGGTGCCGGCGCAAAAGATGACGATCCCGACGAGGATGATCGTCCGCCACTTGAGAGACCGATCCATGAAGTACCCCTAAGCGAAACGCGAAACGATCAAGCTGCGCGAGCCGCAGTCGCGGGAACCTTACCGTCCCACTTAGCTTCGATGTACGCGCGCGGCATCCGGACGCGAACCTTTTCCTGCAGCTCGAGCACGAGCACGCCGTCGTCCGACACGCCGGTGATCTTGCCGATCAAGCCACCGCGCGTGATCACCTCGTCGCCCTTGCCGAGCTTCGAGAGCATCGCCTGGTGCTCTTTTTGTTTCTTTACCTGCGGTCGGATCATCAGCACGTAAAAGATGCCGAAAATCACCACCATCATCAGGATCGGTTGCATGGCTTCCATCGCGGGTTACCTCGGAAATTCGAGGGGTTGGTACCACCCGATCACCGTGTGGTCAAGGGTTGCTCAAACCCGCCGTCCGTCCGCGAGGATCCGGTCGCGGATTGCCCTGACGTGGCGCGCGTAGAACGTGAGGTTGTGCAGGGTTGCGAGCCTCGCGTAGAGGATCTCTTTGGCGACGTAAAGATGTCGCAGGTAGGCGCGGGAGTGGGTCGCGCAGGTCCAGCACGGGCATGCCCGATCGATCGGCCCGAGATCGGTGCGATTCGCCGCGTTGGCGATGTTGACCCGTCCGCTCGACGGTCGGGGCTTGCCCCCGGCCGGCAGCGCCGCCGAAGGGCGGTGCGGTTCACTAGACGAGAACAGGTAGCCGTTACGGGCGTTGCGCGTCGGCATCACGCAATCGAACATGTCGATGCCGGCCGCGATGCCGCGCTCGAGGTCGGCCGGAGTGCCGACGCCCATCAGATAGCGCGGCTTGTCCGCCGGCAGCTGATGCGCGACCTCGTCGAGGATGCGGTAGGTCTCCTCGATATCCTCGCCGACCGCGAGCCCGCCGAGCGCATGGCCGTCGAAGTCCAAGCTCGTGATCGCCTCGGCGCGCGCGAGTCGCTTGCCGGTGTCGACGCCACCCTGAACGATGCCGAACAAGGCCTGCCCCGTCGCGCGCGGTGACTCGCGACAGCGCTTTGCCCAGGCGGTCGTACGAGCGAGCGCGCGATCGTGGATCGCTTGGTCGGCGTCGCCGGGCGGGCACTCATCGAAGCACATCGCGATGTCCGAGCCGAGCACCCGCTGGATGTTCATCGAGACCTCGGGGGTCAGCCGATGCTTCGAGCCGTCGATGTGCGATTGGAACGTGACGCCGTCGTCGTCTTTCTGGTTGATCCCGGACAGCGAGAACACCTGGAAGCCGCCGGAGTCGGTGAGGATCGGCCGATCCCAGGCTGCAAACCGATGCAGCCCGCCGGCGAGCTCCATCACCTCGAGCCCTGGCCGCAGGTACAGGTGATACGTGTTGCCGAGGATGATCTTCGCGTCGATCGGCGGCGCGCGCAGCTCGTCCGCGGTCATCGCCTTGACCGTGCCCGCCGTTCCGACTGGCATGAACACCGGCGTCTCGATCGCGCCGCGCGGCGTGTGCAAGATCCCAGCGCGCGCATGGCCCAGCGTCGCTAGTAGCTCGAACGAGAACCCGGGCGTCGGCAGCTGGGTGATCATGACCGATGAACTAGCATCGCGTCGCCGTAGCTGAAGAACCGATAGCGCGCGGCGATCGCGTGCGCGTAGGCAGCGCGGATCACTTCACTGCCGGCGAACGCGCTGACCAGCATGAGCAGCGTCGATTCGGGCAGATGAAAGTTCGTGACGAGGTGATCGACGATGCGGAACTGATGTCCGGATCCCGGATAGACAAACAGCTCGGTCGCGCCCTCGCCTGCCGCGAGCGTACGCGGGCCGGTCGCCGCGGCTTCGAGCGCGCGCAACGCAGTCGTACCGATCGCGACGACCGGCCGACCGGTCGCGACGAGCTCCGCGGTCGCCTCGGGGATGACGTAGCGCTCGCGATGCATGTGGTGCTCGCGGATGTCGCCCGTACGGATCGGCTCGAACGTGCCGTAGCCGACATGCAGCGTGACGCTCGCGACCGCGTGGCCGCGCGCCCGCAGTTGATCGAGCAGCGCGTCGGTGAGGTGCAAGCCTGCGGTCGGTGCCGCGACCGCGCCGGGGACGCGCGCGAATACGGTCTGGTAGCGCTCGCGATCGCTGGGGTTCGCACCGTCGGGACGCGTGATGTAGCGCGGCAGCGGCACGTGGCCCGCGGCGTCGAGAAACGCGAGCGTATCGCCGGGCACGCCGATCGCGATCGAGCCGTCCGAGGCGCGCTCGGCGAGCACGACGAGCCGGACGTCACCGACGATGATGACCTGGCCCTTGCGCAGTGCGCGGCGTGCCCGAGCGAGACACCGCCACGCCGATGCACCCGGTGGCTCGACGACCTCGATCGCGGGCTCGGGCTCGAGGAACAGCAATTCGACGATCCCACCGGTTGGCTTGTTGCCGAGCACGCGCGCTGGGATCACGCGGGTATCGTTGACGACGACGATCGCATCGCGCGGCAACAGCTCGACGATCGCGGGAAACGAATGGTCGGCAAGCGCTCGGTCGGACTCGACGTGCAGCAACCGCGAGCCATCCCGCCGCTCCGGTGGCGCCTGCGCGATCAGCTCGGCCGGTAGGTCGAACGCATAGTCGGCGGGTGCGAACACGGATCGACACGCTAGCACCCATCGCGGCGCGCGTCGCAAAGGTCGACCGCGGACGCGATGACGTTCCCACGCCCGTGCGTTCATCCGGCTGCCGTCGACCGACACCCCGGGGGACGTTCGATCTGGCGGCGACCGGCGGCGAGGTTCAGGTCAACGTCGACGGCGCGAGCGTGTTCGACGACCCGAACGCGATGACCGACCCGGTCGCCGACCCACAGCGGAACTTCTACGTCGGGATTTCAACCGGCGCGCCCGAGACGACGACCGTCCACGTGTTCTACGACGACGTCGCGATGTCGGTCGATCCGATTGGCTGTCAGTAGCCGGCGTGCAATCGCGCGCGGCGGTGCGTGTCGTCAGTGCTACCGTGCCGGCGATGCGCTCCTGGCTCTTGGCAACCGCGGTCGTGGTCGCGACCGCGCGGTTGATCGCGGCCGCCCCGCTCGCGCAGCTGTCGGCCGACGTCGACGGCGATGGCACGCTCGACCAGGTCTCGGTCGGCAGCGACGGCGTCTTGGCGGTGCACACCGGTCATGGCGCGACGGTTTCGGTCGCACTCGGCGCGGGCGTGACCACTGCGACGCTCGCGGTCGCGCAAGTCGTTCAGAAGCCGCTGATCGTCGCGCGGCTCAGCAAGCCGTCGGGAGATGAAGCGGTGATCGCGTCGGCGAGCGCACACGGCGTCACGATCGCGTGGCGCGGCCCGGTCGGCGGTGTCGGGCTCGACGCCGAGTACGCGGTCGAGGTCCAGGCCCGCACGACCGGCGTCGTCAAGTTCGAACAGCGCTTCGGCTGGGAGCGCTGCGATGGCAAGCCGGCCGACTTGTTCGCCGAATGGTTCGACGGCGCGGGTTTTCACCGGCGCACGCCGACATCTATAGATGTAGCGGACAGCGCACCGAAGCTCACCGCCCGGGCCGATACCGGGGCTAACGCGCCGCCGGTCGTGTACCAGGCGCGCGCCGCATCTCGCGAGCCAGGCGCGACCAACGCCGGCGATCTCGGGCTGCCGCACGAGCTCGACGACGGCAAGCTCGACACCGGCTGGCGCACCTCGGGCGCATTCAGAGGCGAGTTCTTCACGTTCGTGCCGCGGATCGCGAGTGCACAAGCGCGCGAGCTCCGCATCGTGCCGCAGAGCCCGAGCGACCGACTGCACGAGCTCGCGATCGTCAGCAAGTCCGGCGCCTGGCGGGTCGAGCTGCCCGACGCGGCGCGCGAACCAGCCGGTACTGCGTTTGTCGTGACGTTGCCCGAGCCGGTCGCCGGCTGCGTGTCGGTCGTGCTCGACTCGGCCTATCCGGGCGCGCACGAGCCACTCGGCCTCGCCGAGCTCGAGGTGTTCGCGGACGGCGAACGCAGCGGCGCGGGTGGCGATGCGCTGCTCGCGGCGGCGGTGGCAGCGGGTGGCGATGGCGCTCGCGTCGCAGCGGCGGCGCTCGCGCGTCATGGCGCAGTCGGCGCGACCGCGATCGCTGCAGAGCTAACGAAGACGACCGATCGCGCGGCGCGGGGTCGGCTCGGTCACGCGCTCGTCGCCGACAAGGATCCGGCCGCCGCCGCGTTGCTCGTCAAGCTTGTCGCCGAGGGTGCGCTCGACGGCGGTGATCTCCTCGACGCGATCGCGGCACTCGGCGACAACGGTCAGACCGAGCCGCTCGCGGCGCTGGTCGCGAAGCGCGATCTCGCGATCGATGTGCGCATCGCTGCGGTCAAGGCGCTCACGAAGTCGCCGGCGGCGCTCGTCGAGCTCGCCGGTAGTGGACCGCGCGCGCTGCGCCGCGCCGAGATCACCGCGCTGACACGTGCGCCGATCGAAACCCTCGTCTCTGCGGCGCACGCCGACACCCGGCCGAGCGGCGCCGGCGACTTGTGGCGCGCGGTCACCGAGCGAGCACACGCGACTGTGGGGGACCGCCCCGTCGCACTCGCGGCGATGCTCGGCGAGCTGCCGGCGAGCACGGACTACGAGCGGCGCTATCGGCTCGTCGACGGCGTGGCGACCCTCGGCGATGCCGCGGCGCTGGTCGCGCTCGGCAAGCTACTCGCCGAGCCTCGCAGCGATTCGGAAGCTGCAGCGCTCAAGCGGATCGCGGCCGGCGCGATCGCGAACAATCCACGGCCCGAAGCGTTCGACCTCGTGGTCGCACTCGCGGGCGACAGGGATCCGGGCGTTCGGCTCGCCGCGCTCGCGGCCATCGCGTCGGCCGATGGCAGCGCCGCCGGACCTTGGCACGCGGCGGGCGGTGACGATGCGGTCGATCGCGTGCTCGAGTCCGCGCTCGCAAAGGATGCCTGGCCCGAGGTCCGCCGGCGCGCTGCGCTCTCGCTCGGCGCGCGCTGCACCCGCACCGGGCCGGCGCAAGCGCTCACCGCCGCGCTCGGTCGCGATCCGGAAGCCGCGGTGCGCGTCGATGCGCTCGTCGCGCTCGTCGGTTGCAACGCGCCCGACATCGCCGCGGTGCTCGCGCGACTGTGGGACGACGCGAAGGCCCCGATCGAGCTGCGCCGGCGCGCGATCGAGCTCGCGGTGACGCTCGGCGATCACAAGCTCGGCACCGACCTGGTCGTCGCGTTCGAGCGCTGGCGCCGGCAGTCGCTCGAGAGCACGGCTGCGCTCGCGCTCGGCCAGAGTGCGGCTTACGCGATCGGCGAGCTGCGACCCGACGGCGCCGCTGCTTCGCTCGCCGCTGCGCTCGACGAGACCGCGTTCCCCGAGATCGTGTCGGCGGCGGCGAACGCGCTCGGCCGGATGGGCAGCGCCTGCCCTGCTAGCGCGAAGACCAAGCTCGCGGACCTCGCGCGCAGCGAAGAGCCGCAGATCTCGGCCGCCGCGAAGCATGCCGCAGCGGTGTGCGGGAAATAGGCGTCGCCTATATCGACACGACGAACGAAGCCTTGACCCGCTTGGTGCCGACGCGCTCGAAGTCGATCGTGAGCTGATCGCCATGCTCGGCGACAATCGTGCCCACTCCAAACTTCGGATGTCGCACCCGCCGCACAGGCGGCGGCGTTGGCTCGCTCGCGCCGCCGAGCTTGGGCTCGTACGTGTATCCAGCGTCGGTCAGTTTGCCGTAGCGCGCCAGCAGGTTCGCCGCGACCAACTCGCGCAACAGGCGGCGCTCCGCGGAGCGGCGGTTCGCGAACTGCGGATAGAGGAGGATTTCCGTGAGCCCCGGGCGCGCCGCGTCGCGTGGGATGCACACGACATACGAGTGATACGTCGACCAATCGGCGACACCCTCACCCTCTGGGCTCGACGTCCACAGCGCCTTCTCGTCCAGCGTGTCGCAGAGGTAACCAAGCCCGACGAGATCGTCAGGCGCGTACTGCACGTCGTGCACCGCTCGGTTCCAGTTTGTCGCTTCGTCGAGCTGGAGCCCGCACGCACCGCTAATCGCAGGCACGTCGCACGCCATCAGCGCGAGCACGTCGTCGGGCAGCGTGACGCCGAGCGCCTCCTCGGCCGCCGCGACGGCGGCGATGGACAGCTCGTTGTTGCCTCGAGTCGGCGACTCGAAGTCGGGATGTCGTAGCGCGCGCATCACGCTCGCGATGGACGCGATCGGGATCGGGCCGGGCTGCCTCACATCGTCATTATAGGCGACGCCGCTACTGCAGCGACGACAGCGCTTCGCGCAGCTTCTGGTTCGCTGGCTCGATCTCGAGGCCGCGCTGGAACATCGACTTGGCCTTCGGCGATTGGCCGAGCTCGATATGGATCTTGCCGAGCGCCCAGTAGACTTCGCCCTTGGTGACACCGATATCCGGCTCGATGTTCTGCAGCACGAGCGACTGGTAGATCTTGCGGGCCTTCTCCCAGTCGCCGGCGGAGAAGTACAGCCGCCCGAGGCCGGTCATCGTGACGACGTCGGTCGGGTTGACCCGCAGCGCCTCTTCGTACGCGGTGAGCGCGCGCGGGCGATCGCCGCGGGCTTCGAAGATGCCGCCTTGGCGCTGGCGGAAGCGCGCCACGTCCTTCATCCGGCGCGCGGTCTTCGCCTCCTCGGCGAGGCGATCGTAGATCGGCGCGGCCTCGTCGAGTCGGCCGGCGGCGAAATAGAGATCCGCGAGCGGGCCCAGGACGCGCACGTCGGTCGGCGCTTCTTGCGATGCTCGCCCGAGTGCGGCGAGCGCGGCATCGGTGCGACCGGCGCGGCGCTCGAGCTCGGCGACCTCGACGAGGAGGTCGACTCGTTCGGCGGCGGTCGCGACCGTCTGGACACGGCGGGCCAGCATGTCGGCGAGCAGCGCGTCGTCGCGGCGTTCGCGCGCGAGCTTCTCGAGGGCGGCGATCGCCTCGGCGTGCGCTGGGTCGTGGCGCAGCGCTTGTTGGAAGTGTTGCACCGCCGTGTCGTCGTCGTGATCGCCGAGACGCGCGACCTCGCCGATCCGGAAGAACAGATCTGCGGCGTCGCGGCCGGTCGGTCCGAGCTTGAGCGCTTGCTCGAGGGTCGCCTTGCACTTGTCCCAATCGCCGGCTCGCTCGTAAATTTTCGACAGACGGGTCAGCGCTGCGACCGAGCCGGGCTCTCGCGCAAGGATCTTCTCGAGGATCTCGCCCGCGGCGTCCGGGTTGTCGAGCTTGGCTTCCCAGACATCGGCGGCGCGCGCGAGCGCAGCGATCTCGCCGGGTGAGTCCGCCTGTGCGGCACGCAGCTCCGCGAGGCGCTCGAGCAACTCGACGAGATCGTGCCAGCGGCTGCCCGCGGCGAGCAGGCGCTCGAGCTCGACGTACGCCGGTGCGTACGCGCTATCGACATCGAGGGCTTCGAACCACGCGGCGATCGCATCGTCGACCGAGCCGCGTCGGGTCTCGGATAGCTTCGCCATCTCGGCGTGGATCGCGACGCGTTCCTGCGCGGTCTTCGCGAGCGACAACCGCCGGCCTTGGATCTCGCCGACCGCATGCCATTCGCCGGCGCGCGCGTGTGCTTCTTCGAGCGAGCCGAGAGCGGCGAGGTCATCGGGATCGAGGTCGACCACGGCTTGCCATGCGCCGACCGCGCGCGGGCCGCCGGCTTCGAGCTGTGCGATCTCGACGCGCAGTGCCTTCTCGTCGTCCGGCTGGCCGGCGGCGCGAGCGGCGCGCCCGAGCACGTCGATTAGCTGGTCGCGGTCCGCCGGTACGCCGCGCAAGATCCGCGCGAGCTCGGCGAGCGCTTCGCGATCGGTGTCGTCTTGCTCGATCACCTGCCGCCACGCGTCGATCGCGCCGGCTCGATCGCCCGAGCGCTCCGACAGCTTCGCGACCTCCGCGAACGCCGCGCGTTGCTCGACGACGTCACTGACCACGCGACCGCGCTGGCGCAACGCGTCGGCGAGCGCTGCGTGATCGCCTTGCTGGCGCAGGATATCGATCAGCGGGTCGAGCGCGGCAAGCGACGCGGGCTCGAGCACGAGCGCGTCGCGCAGCGCGCCGATCGCGTCGGCCGCCTGACCGAGCCGGCCGCGCAGGACCGACGCGAGGAACACGAGCAAGCCGACTTGGACTTCGGGCTCGCGCGACGTCGCGTCGACCGAGTGCACGATCGCCCCGAGTCGCTCGGCAGTCTCGCGCCACTGGCCGAGCCGGTCGGCGAGGCGTTCGATCTCACCGATCGCTTGGTGCGACGCCGGATCGATCGCGAGCCAGCGCAACGCCGCATCGAGCGCGCGGCCGCGGTCGCCGAGCTTGCCTTCGGTCAGCTCGACGATCCGACCGAGCAGGCTTGCGCGATCGAGGATGTCGTCGGTGACACTGAGGCGCGCTTCGAGCACGGTGACGAGCCGCGCGGCGTCGCCGTCTTGCTCGTACAGCGGCTCGAGAATTTCGACGATCTCGCGGCGCTGATCGGTGTCGGTCTGGAGCATCCGCTCGAGCGCAACGCGCGCGCCGTGATGAGCCGGCGCGGTGGCGAGCACCTCGCGATAAGCGGCGACCGCGGCGGCGGCATCGCGCAGCGTGGTCTCTTGCAGGTCGCCGAGCCGGAACAGATATTCCGCCGCCTGGATCTCTTGGTCGGCGGCCTCGGCTTGGCGACGCAGCACGCCCGCGAGCTCTTGCCACTTGTTGTTGCGAGCGAGCACGCGCTCGAGAGCGACGAGCGCCGGCCGTGGCTCGGGGCCGTTCGACGCTCGCTCGTAGGCGCGTGCGGCGCGATCGAGATCGCCAAGCCGCTCCTCCGCAATCTGGCCGAGCCGGCTCGAATACAGCTCGTCGACATCCGGGGGCAACGATTGTTTGCCGAGCAAGTCTTCGAGCGCCGACGCGAGCTCTTTCCACAGCGACTGGCTCTCAGCGAGCCGGGCGAGCGGCTTCAACAGCTCGGTGTCGTCGGGGTCATCCGCCAGCGCGCGCTCCCAGACGAGGAACGCCTGCGTCGGCTGGTTCGCGAGGGTCTCGCGCACCTCGGCGAGCTCCGCCCAATCGCTGCGTCGCGCCGCCGGATCGCGCCCAGCGGCGGCGAGCCGGCGCTCGTAGACGCGGATCAACCCCGCGGCTTCGCGTTCGCTGCGATAGACGCGCTCGAGGATCTGGGTGACCGGCTCGACGTGATCGTCACCGCGACCGGGCGCCATCAAGCCTTCGAGCGACGCGCGCGACGACTCGTGGGTCGCCGAGATCTGCAGCACCGCGCCGTAGCGCGGGATCGCGGCATCGGGGTCGGCGAGCTCGTGCTCGACGATGCGCGCCGACCGATACGCGAGGTCGGCGCGATCGCGCGCACTGATCGCGAGCAAGGCGCGGCGATCGACCACATCGAGCAGCTCGGGCCACATCCGCTCGGCGCCGTAGATCCGGTCGAGCTCGGCGAGCGCGGTCGCATCGCCCTGGTCGTCGTCGAGTACCGCGGTGAGCTGGCCGATCGCTTGATAGATGTCTTTGAGATCGTGCTCGTAGACCTTCGCCGCGGCGATCCGCAGCGCCTGGCGCGCCGGCAGGTCGGTGGTCAGCTCGATCTTGCGCTCGAGCGTCGCGGCGAGCTCGCGCGGATCGTGGGTGTCGCCCGGTGCGGCGTACAGCCGTTCGAGCGCATCGAGCGCGGCCAAGTCGGTGTCGTCGACGCCGAGCACGTTGCGATACGCCGCGATCGCAGCCGCGCGATCGAGCAGCACTTCCTCGTAGAGCGCGGCGACGCGATGCAATAGCACCAGCCGCACGCCGGCGTCGTCGGTCAAGTCGGCGCGGCGCGCGATCACGACGACGAGCTCGTGGACATTGCCGGCGAGCGCGAGCAGGCGATCGAGTGCGGCCAACGCGACGAGATCATCGGAGCGCGCTTCGTCGACCTTGCGCCACGCCTCGATCGCCTTCGTGACGTCGCCGCGCTGCGCTTCGTGGATTTCGGCGGCGCGCGCCCACAAACCGGCGGCCATGTCGGAGTTCGGAGCGGTCGCCGCGCCACCTTCGACCGTGCGCACGACGTCGTCCCACGCTTCGAGCTTGCCGGCGAGGGACAACAACTTGGTCAACGCCGCGTCGTCGGCGACATCGATCCGCCACGCCCGCGCGAGTGCTGACAGCGCGAGCTCGATCGCACCGCCGCGCTCCTCGTGTAGCTCGGCGATCTCGTGCAGCGTCAGCACTTGATCCGCCGGGTCCTGGATGTACTGGAGCTTCGCGTCGAGGATGACGACCAGCTTCTGCCACCAGTCCTGATCGCGATAGACCGGCTCGAGCAGCTCGGCGATCCGCTCGCGATGCTCGTCGTGAACGACGAGGCGCTCGAGCGCTTGCACGGCCTTGTCCCAGCGCGCGCCGCCGTGGATGACTTCCTCGTACTGATCGATCGCGCTCGGCAGATCCGAGAGCTGGACCTCGAGCACCTCGGCGAGCCGCAGCCTGAGCTCGGCGGTCTCGAACGCGTCTTGCACCCGACCGAGCCGCGCCTCGAGTAGATCGACGAGGTCGTGCCACTGCGACCGCGCGCGGAACAGCCGCTCGAGCTCGCCGACCGCTTCGCGATAGGCGTGATCCGCGGCCGGCGTGCCGCCCGCATCCGTCGCGATCACCACCTCGCGCCAGGTCTCGATCGCGTGGACCTGATCGGCCATGCCGTCTTCGTACAGTCGCGCGCGCTTGATCAGAGTTTCGCGGCGCAGGTCATCGTCGCCGCGCGCGATCACGTCGTCGTAGACCGCGATCAGCTCCGGCCACTTCTGGGCGCGCCCGAGCATGTCTTCGATCCGGCGGACGAGCTCGCGCGTATCGGGCACCGCGTCGTCGACATCGATCGCGAGCGCCCGGCGATATGCGAGGTACGCGCGATCCGCATCGCCGAGCCGGCGGTCGTAGATCGACGCCGCTGCGATCGCGACGTCGCGAACATCGAGTGATTCGCCGGTCTCGTCGTCGAGATAACCTTGATATGTCTGGGCGACGAACGCCCAGTTATCGACCATCGAGGCAAGCCGCTGGAGCTGGTCGCGGATCGCATCGTCGTCCGGCGCCTCGCGGAACACCTTGGCGTACCACCGGCTCGCGTTCTCGAAGTCTTCGAGCTGCTCCTCGTACAACCGTGCGACGAATCGGGTCAGCCGCAGCCGTTCGCGCGGCTCCGCCGCCGACGCGAGCTTGGCCTCGAACACGCGAATCAGATCCTGCCAGCGCGATTGCGCGACGTAGATCGGCTCGAGCACCTCCGCGGCCTTCGACCGGGCGTCCGGATCGTTGAGGTAACGCTCGAGTGCGGCGAGCGCGACCGGTTGCTTCGCGTTGCCACCGAGCGCCGCCGCGTAGTTCTCGATCGCGCTCTCGACATCGTGCAGTTGTTTGTCGTGGAGCTCGCCGAGCTGGACTTGCAGCGCGACTGCTTCATCGATCGACGTCGCGAACCCGAGCCGGCGCTCGTAGAGATCGATGACGTCGTGCCAGCGCCCGGCCTGGCTGTACAGGGTCTCGAGCGCGTACGCCGCATCGCCGCGCTCGGGTGCGATCGCGAGCACTTGCTCCCAGACGTTCATCGCGTCCTCGGACCGCTTGAGCTGGGCGTACATGCCAGCCGCCTCGACCAGCCCCCCGACCTTCTCGTCGATGCCGACCCCGGGCGCCTCGGCCTGGCGCAACAGGATCTCGACGAGGCGATCGTCGTCGTTCGTTTCGCGATAGATGCTCTCGAGCGCGGCGAGCGCTCGGCGATCGTCGGGCTGCGCGTCGAGCACCTTCTGATAGAACTCGCGAGCGAGCGGCAGATCGCGGCGGACCGCGCGTGCGAGGTCGGCGACGTCGAGGTAGAGCCGGCGCTGGATCTCGGCGTCGAGCACGTTCGGCGCGACGTCGCGATATGCGTCGATCAGATCGCCTTCGCGCCCGAGCTCTCCGGCGAGTCGCTCGGTCTCGGCGACGACCTGCGCGAGCTCCGGCTCGGTCGCGGCGTGGCGCAGCGCGACGAGCTGGGCGGCAAACGCGCCGGCTTTGTCGCCGAGCCGCTCTTCGCGCAACCGCACGACTTCGCCGAGCGCGCGCAGCTTCGTCGTCGGATCATCGCTCCACTCGGCGGTGCGCTCGTGCAGCTTCGCGAGCCGCTCGTCGTGATGACCGCGCGCGTAGACCGGCCGCAAGATATCGGCCGCCATCAGCCGTAGATCAACGTCGTCGAGTGCCGCTTCGACCGCAGCGAGCGCGGTTTCGGTCGCGCCGGCATCGGTCGAGCTGTCGAGCACGAGCGCCCAGCGATCGAGCGCGTCGATCGGGCGTGCGAGCGGACCGGACAACAGCCGCGCGATCTCGACTTGCAACGCGAGCTTCGCGCCGCCGGTGGCCGCATTCGCCTGGCGCTCGAGCACGTCGAGCAAGTCCGCGTTGCGACCGACCGAGCGGTACAGCCGGGCGAGCTCGGACAGCGCGTGCGGATCATCCGGCGCGCGATCGACCACGTCGAGCCACGCCGCGATCGCCTCGTCGGCTTCGTGCAGCCGATACTCGTGGATGTGGGCGATTCGGCCGAGCAGCTCGACCGCTTCGCCCGCGGTGCCGGCGGTGTCGAGCTTGCGCTGCAAGATGTCGACGAGCTCGCGCCACTTCTCGCCGGCTTGGTAGAGCCGCTCGAGCGCATGCAGCGCGCCGGCATCGTTCGGGGCATCGCCGAGCACGTCGCGCCACGTCGTGATCGCTGCGCCGCGATCGCCGAGCTTGTCCTCTTCGAGCGCGGCGACCCGAGCGAGCAACGCACGACGCTCGGCCGGCTCTTCGGCCCACTCGCTCTGCATCCGCGTGACCCCGCGCAGCTCGGCCCAGTTACCGCGCTCCTCGTAGAGCCGGGCCAGCGCCGCGCCGGCGCGACGCATGTTGACCGAGCTCGACGGATCGACTTCGAGTAGCCGCTTGTACGTCGCGATCGCGCGGTCGGCGTCACCGAGCTGCAGGTCGTAGTACGCGGCGAGCTCGCCGAGCAGCGCGGCGCGAGTGACGACATCGCTCGCGGGCGTCGCGGTCGCGGCGGTCTCGAGCGCGGCCATCGCCTCGGGCCAACGGTTGAGCCATTGCGCGAGCCGAGCGAGCTCGATGCGGGCACGCTCGTGAGTCGGATCGAGGCCGAGCACTTCGACCCACGCGTCGAACGCGTTGCGCGCGCCGGCGAGCTCGGTCTCCTCGATCGTCGCGATCCGGGAGAGCAACTCGACCGCCTCGGTGCCGGTTGCTTTGCCGCGCTGCATGCGCAGGATCGCCGCGAGATCCTTCCACAGCTTGTCGCCCTCGTAGAGCGGCTCGAGCAGGCGCGCGACGCGCAACCCGACCGCGTCGGTCTTCAACAGCTCCTCGAGCAACTCGCGCGCATCTTCGTGATGCTTCGCGCGGTTGACGACGTCTTCGAGCAGATCGACCGCCCGGCTCGCGTTGCTCAGCCGGTGGGCGAACAGCTCGGCGCGCCGATACAACAACCCGAGCTGGCGAGGCGCATCCGCCTTCTGATCGGCGATCTGATCGGCGTGCTGCGCGAGCAACTGCTCGAGCTCGGCCCAGCTCGCGCCTTGCGTGTAGAGCTGATCGAGCGCGGCGTACGCAGCGTCGTTATCGCTGTCGAGCTCGAGCACGCGCTTGTACGCTGCGGTCGCGCGCACCGGATCGCCGAGCACCTCTTCTTCGAGCTTCGCGAGCTGGAGCAATGCGGTGAGCCGCACGGCGTCGTCGATCGTGACGTCGGCGCGACGCTCGAGTAGCGCGCGCAGATCGGTCCACCGCGCGTCGGCTCGGTACATCGCGCCGAGGGCTTCGAATGCATCCGGCGCATCGGGCTCGACCTCGAGCACCGTGATCCACGCCTTCTCGGCGGCGACACGGTCGCCGAGCCGATCGCCTGCGAGCTTCGCGAGCTCGGTCGCGATCGAGCGAACCTCGGGCGGCGGGCCGTTCTTCGCGCGCAGCGCGGCGAGCGCGGTCGCGAGATGGCGCGCCCATTCACCGTCGCGGCCGAGCTGACCAGCGAGCAGGCCGAGCGCGCCGCGCATGTCGGAGTCGGCGGGGTCAGCGGCGAGCACGCGCAGACCGGCGAGCCACGCCGCGGCCGGATCGCCGAGATCGATGTGGTAGAGCCGCATCAACGTGCGGTCGAGATCGAGCCGCTCGCTCGCCGGCGTGTCGTCGGCGGCGCGGATGATCTCGAGCGCGAGCGCGTGGTCTCGGCCCTTGTCGAGAAACGGCAGCAGCAAGCGCGCCGCGGCGACCCGCTGCTTCGAGTCGATCGCGCGGCCTGGCCCATCGGGCTCGAGATAACGAACCAGCGCCGCGATCGCCTTCGGCCGATTGCCGGTGCCGAGCGCGAGGGCTGCGGTGAAGTGCGGCAACGCTTTGCCCGGCCGCTCGAGGTTGTGTTCCTCGATGTTGCCCAGCCGCATCAGCAGCTCGAACTTCGCGACTTGGTCGGTCGCGAGCGCGAGCTCGGAGGCGAGCACGGTCGCGAGCGAATCCCAATCGCCGCGCGCCTCTTCGATTCGGGCGAGCGCCCGCATCGCGCGCACGTTGCTCGGCGCGGCAGCGAGCGCTTCTTTATAGGTCGCGGCGGCGCCGTCGAGATCGACGAGCTTCTCTTCTTGCAGCACCGCGGTCTCGACGAGCAGCTGCGCACGCGCCGCCGGCTCTTTCTCGCGTTGCACGCGGCGGCGATAGGACGCGAGCAGCTCGTTCCAGTCCGCGACGTGCGTCGCGAGCTCCTCGAGCTGGCCTTCCGCCTCGCGGTCGTCCGGCGCTAGCTCGAGTACCCGGCGATGATAGCCGCGCGCGCGTTCCGGGTCGCCGAGCCGGCGGCCCGCGACCTTCGCGAGCTCGCGCGTCAGCTTGAGCTCGAGCTCCGGCGTGGGTTTCTTCGCGAGTGCGCGCTCGAACGAGCTGACGATCTCCCGCCAATGCTCGGGGTCGCTCGCGAGCCGAAGCACGTCGGCGTAGAGCGGAGCGTTCGTCGGCTCGAGATCGAACGCGCGCACCGTCCACTGGAACGCGAGGTTGCGCGACGCGAGCTTCTGCTCGCACAGCTGGCGGATCGCGGCGATCTTCTCGAGCCGTTCCGCCTGATCCTGCGCCGCGGTCAGCTCGATCTCCAACACCGACAGCAGGCGCGCCCACTTCTCTTGCTTGCTGTAGATCGGCGCGAGCGCGCGAGCGGCGCCGACGTGTTGCGGCTCGACCGCCAGCACGCGCTCCCACACCTGACGCGCCTTCTCGAGCGCGTTCGCAGGGGCGTCCTTGACCTCGGCGCGCTGTTGCGCGAGCTGCGCCGCGCGCTCGACCAACGGCAACCGCGCGGACTTCGCGTCGAGCCGATCGGCGATCGCGAGCAACGCTTCGACGAGCTCGTCTTCCTGACCGAGCCGCGCATACAGGGCTTCGAGCCCCGCGAAGTCGCCGGCGGTCGCGTACAGCTCGCGCAGGGTGCGCAAGGCCTTCGCGTGCGCAGGCTCGATCGCGAGCACCGACTTCCACACTTCGGCCGCTTGCTTCGGTGCGCCGAGCCGATCGGCGTAGACCTGCCCCAGGCGCTCGAACAGCGCGATCGCCTCCTTCTTCGTCCCGAGCGCCGCGGCCTGGCGTTGGAGGATCTCGGCGAGCGCGAGCCAGCGCTTCTCCCGCTCGTACAGCCCGGCGAGTGCGACCAGCGCATCTGCGTCGCCAACATCGGGCGCCTCGGCGAGCCCGCCGGTATAGATCTCGATCGCGAGCCGCGTATCTCCAAGGCGCTCGGCGGCGAGCCGGCCCATCTCGGCTCGCTTCGCGCGGCGCTCCGCAGGCGGCAAGACGGTAGCCTCACGGCCGAGCAGGTCGATCAGCGCGCGCCATTGCCGGCGCTTCGTATAGATGTCCTTGAGCCGAAGCGCTGCGTCGCTGTCTCCCGGCTCGAGCTCGACGATGCGCTCGAGCGGCCGGATCGCGTTCGCGAAGTTGCCGAACCGCTCCGCCCACAGGTCAGCGATCTCGCGCAGCAGGCCGATGCGCTCGCCGTCGGTTACGTTCGCGGCATCGGCTTTGCGCGTCAGCACCGTGATCAGATCGTTCCATCGGCCGAGTGCGCGGTACTTCGCGGCGAGCTCGTCGGTCGCGCGCGCGTTGTCCGGATCGAGCTTGAGGATCGCGCCGTAGGTGTTGATCACCATGACGTCGAGCCGCAGCCGGTCGCGATAGATCTCGACGACCTCGAACAGCTTACCGACGCGCGCGGCAACCTCGGTCTCCGCGAGGCGCTCGACCTCGTCCTTCATCAGGTCGAGCAGCGCGTTCCACTTCTCGGTGCGGCGGTACAACCGGGCGAGCGCCGCGCGCGCTTGAGCCGACGCGGGTTCGGCGCGCAGATGTTGCTTCCACGCCTCGATCGCCTTCTCGGGATTGTTCTGCGCTTCGGCGAGCTCGGCGATCTCGATGCTGATCGACTTCTCGCCGGTGTCGCTGCGCGGCCGCGGCGCGCCTTTCTCGACCTGCTTGAGCAGCGCCATCAGCTTGCCGCTCTCGCCTTTCGCCGTGTAGTACGCGCGATAGAAGTCGAGCGCCGCTGGGTGACCGGAGTCGAGCTTGCGGATCCGTTTGAAGTATTCCTCGGCACCGTCGAGATCGTTCATGTGCTTCCACAGCACCATGCCGATCTGCAGCAGCATGCCGAGGTCGTCGCCGTCGCGCCGCGCCTTGAGCGCCGCTTGATACGCCGCCACGACGCCGGGCCAATCGCTCGCCGCCGCTGCCGCATCGGTCACCGCCGAGAGCGCACGCGGATGCGCCGGGTCGAGCGCGAGTGCGCGCTTGATCGCGCGATCGGCGCGCGCGGCATTGCCGAGGTGCTCCTTCGCGAGCTCGGACAACGCGATCAGCGCGCTGACCTTCTCCTCGTTCGTGGCGGCTTGCTCGGCGCGTGCATCGTAGAGCTCGCCGAGATCCTGCCAACGCTTCGCGCGCCGCAGCAGCCGCGCGAGGTGAAATGCCGCCTTGCCGTTCTTCGCATCGACGTCGAGCGCCTTGCGCAGAAAGCCTTCTGCATCGGGCTCCTCGGGCGCGAACTTGACGTATTGCTCGGCCGCCGATCCGTACAGCGCGGTCGCGAGGCTGCGATCGGTCGATGCCGCCGCTTCCTTGACGTACTTCGCCGCGAACTTCTTCCAATTCTGCTCGCCGACGTCGAGCTCGCCGAGCGCCTCAGGGGCGAGCGTGTCTTTCGGCCGGAGGCGGAGCGCTTCGTGAAATGCAGCGCGCGCGGCGGCTGCATCGAGCAGCTCGCTATCGAGTGCCATCCCCTTCTCGAGTAACAGATCGACCTGGCGATCGACTTCGGCCGTCGTCGCGAGCTCGATCTCGAGTAGCTGGACCACGGTGTCGGGCCGGCCCCGTTGCGACAGGACTTTGCGCGCGGCCGCGAACCGACTCGAACGCAGGTCCGCCGGCGCAGCTCGTGCCGCCGCCGCCAACGCGTCGAGTGCCCTGCCATCGTCCGGATCGTGCTCCAGGACGGCGAGGAGTGAGGACAGATCCGCCATCGATCCCTGTCGAGCGATGCTACTTGCGCAGCCCCTCGATCTCAACGCCGCGCGCCCATTCGTTCGCGTAGTTACACCGGTCAATCGATCGTGCGAAGGCCTTGCGCCCGCCGCCGCCGCAGAGGATCGTTAACCCGTTGTCGACCGACGACCGGCACGCCGATAGCTTCGCCCGCGCTGATCGACCCGCCGCGGTGACGCCGACGCCTTCGGTCGCGTCCGGCCGCCAAGCGGTGAACAACGCAGCCCATGGCGCACGAGCCGAGGCCCATCGGTTTACCAGCGGCGGCGATGCTCCGGATGCGGGCAGCCCCGCGCCCTCGCCGATCCCGAGCGCGATTCCGCTCGAAGGCGTGATCGCTCGGGTGAAAGCGCCTGATCGGCCATCGCCGTTTGGAGTCGCGCAGTTCCCCGCACTCCCGCCGCCACCGGAGCGGCGACGATGACCGCGAGCCTGGCGGCAGTGCTCGCAGCGCCTGAGGATGCAGCGCCGCGCCGCGCTTTCGCGGAGAGCGTGCGTTCATCCGACCCCGCTCGCGCCGAGCTCGTCGATCGCCAGCTCGAGCTCCGCGAGCTCCGCCGCAACGGCACCACGCCCGACCCGGCGCTGGAGACGGCAGTGCGCGCTCTGGTCCAGCGCAACGGTCGAGCGTGGGCGGGCCCGATCGCCGCGATGGTCGACTACTTCGAGTTCTGGGGCGGGTTCGTCGAAGAGATCAAGCTCGACGCCACGGCGCTGCTCGTATCCGCGGGCAGGCTCGCGAAGCTCGCACCGATCCGCCACCTCTCGATCCGCAAGCTTGCCGGCAGCGCGGCTGCGGTCGCTCAGCTGCCGATCCTCGGTCAGCTCGCGAGCCTCGACATCGGCAGCTCGGGGATCTCCGACTCCGACCTCGCGGCGCTGGTCGCCTCGCCGCGGCTCGCCGGACTGCGCCTGCTGCGCGTGCTCAACAACCCGAACGTCACGATCGCCGGGTTGCGCGCGGTCGGCGCGGCGAACCTGCCGGCACTGCGCTTCGTCGAATCGAGCCGGACCGACGCGCCGCTCGTCGTGCGCAGCGAGGATTGGGACGGCACGGTCACCGAGCTCGCGTGGACGCGGGTTCGCACCACGCTCGTCGCCGAGCTCGGCCATCGCCCGTGGCTCGATGCGCAGGTCGAGCCTTCGCTCGACACGCTGTGACTCGGTGGTGAAGCGCGTATCGCTTCGGGACCCGCCTTGTGCCGCTGCTAGCGGCCTACACCGTCTTGAGAGGCGCGGTCGGCGGTGCGGGGGGCGGCGGCGTGGTCGGCGTGGTCGTCGACGTCTCGTCGGTCGGCGTCCCATTGGTCGGCGTCCCGTTGGTCGGCGTTCCGTCGGTCGACGTCGCGTCGCCGGAGCCGCTCACCAGCGTATGCGCGGGCGGCGCGCCGGGAGGCGTGGTCGGGCCGCCGCCGACATGCGGGCCATCGACGACCGGCGCATCCGTGACCGCCGGAGCGTGGACCGGCCCGCCGCCGAGCGACGTGGCAGTCTTCGGGACGAGGGTCTGATCGTCGGGCAGCGCGAGCTTGATGATCTCCATCGGATCGGTAGGCATCGGCCGACCGGGGATCTGCGTGTAACCCAGTTGCTTGACCGCGAGCAGGCGATGGTTTCCAAAGCCGACCCGGCCTTGCTCGTCGACGTAGACCGCGAACGCGGGATCGAAGTTGTCCTTCTTGATCCGGGCGACGAGGTCGTCGACCGTATAGGCGTTGTCGCCGCCGTGGTCGCGGACTTCGGCTTCGTCGATCCCGTTGGTCAACGCGGCCACGTCGTACCAACGGACGCCGGGGGGCAGCGCGGCCCCCGACTTGAGCGGCACTTGACCCGCCACGTGTGCAGACGGGCTCGGATCGCCGGGCGGCTGAGTTGCGTGCAGCGCGTCGAACCTCGCTCGCCCTTCAGGGACGCCGTACTGCTCGATCAAATTCGCGAGCACTTTGCGGTCCTCGTCGCTCAGCTCTTTCGTGCCACCGAGGTCGGCTTCGTTAACGCCCGCGATCCGGCCGGCGTTGTTGCGGATCGACGCGGCGATGTTGCGCGAGTCACTCGGCAACGCCGCCGATTGGCGCTTGATTTCGCCGCGCTGCGCTTCGGGCAGTTGATTGACCATCGCGCCCGACATGGCCGCGGCGCCGAGCACTCGTAACCCGCCATCGGCATCCTGCTCACCCGCGATATCGCCACCGCCGGTGCGCAGCGCTTGCATGTCGAGTCCGCGCGTCAGATCGCCGACGCCGGTGGCGCCGCCGGCGTCTTGGCCGATCGAGATGCTGACCTTGTCGTAGATGCCCTGCGAGCCGTCGCTGAACCGCACGAAGTAACGTCCGTCGGTGGTCGGCTGCAGGTCGACGATCTCGCGCGCCTTCTTGCTGAGCTTCGCGCCGACCTCTTCGGAGTGCGCACCGAGACCAGGCACCGTGTTACGCCGGTTGTGACCGTCTTGGAACGACTGCTTGATGATTGCCGGCTCGAGCTGCGCGTACAACGTGACGCGCTCCTCCGGCGTGGTCTTCGGATCGTGGAGCTTTTCGAGTGCGATGCGCTCTTCGGAGCCGGCCGGGAATTCGGAGGCCGGCGGCAGCACCATGCGCCCGGACCAATCGACCTTAGCGCCGCTGGCCGCCGCCTGCTCGGCATCCCACGCACCCGACGCGCCAGCGCCGTAGATCAGCACGCTCGGCGTATGCCCGTCGGTCGAGGGTGCGTAGTCGTCTGCGAGACGTTGGCCGCCGAACGCGACGCGGCTCGATTCGATCTTGCTCTCGATCTGTTGGCGGAGCTCTTCGGGGAGCTTGCTGACATCGACCGGCTTGCCGGTGTTGACGGTCACGACCTCGCCGGTGATCGGGTTGACCATCATTCCGTTGCCGGCGGACACGAAGCGCGGATCGCGGAACGTTCCGTCGGGGTTAATCCCGAGCCGACCGCGCACGTCCGCAGGTAGCGTGTTCGGATCGACTTCGGCGCCGTCGCGGCCATAGATCTTCTTCGCGACGATGTCGACCGACATCCGGCTCTCGGGATCGTAGACCCGGGTCGATTGGACGCGACCTTGCTGATCGACGAGCGTCGGCCCGTTGTCCTTGCCGTTCGGGTTCATGCCGAGGCGGCGCGCGACCTCCTTGGGCACGTCGTTCGGACCGATGACGTTGCCCGCCTTGTCGCGATAGACCTCGGGGCTCGTCGTGGTGTCGACCGAGTATCCGGTCTCGTGATCGACGAACGTGCGCGACACCTGACCGCGTTCGCCTTCGAGTCGCGCGCGCACGCTCGGCGGAACGTCCTCGGCCGGGATCGGGTGATACTGCTCGGCGAGGCCCGGGGTGTAGCGATAGAACCCGCCACCGTGGCTGTCGACTGCGTAGCCGGTCGGATCGTTGATGCGATGGCCCGCGTTCGGCACGTTCGCCGGCCCGGGGCCCGACACGATGTCGACCGACTCGGCGTAGAACATTTTGCCGTTCACGCTCAGCCGATAGCGCGCGCCCTCGGGCCAGCCGTTTGCTTCGCCCGCCGGCCGCTGCTCGACCTTCGTGACCAAGCCGTCGTACGTCGGCATGCCGGCGAGCGCAGCCGACGCACCGACCGCGGCCGAGAAATCGCGCGAGCTCGCGAAGTCGTGCGGATCCGCGGCGAGATCCGCCGGCTGCACGGCCAGGCCGCGCATCTCGAGCTCCGCGGCGTTTTGGCCCATCAACAGATTGCCGCGCTCTAGCCACGGATCGCCGCCATGCGAGATGACCATCACCGACGGCACGCCCTCGCCCGCCTTGGCGCCGAGCGACGCGTAGTCCGAGGTGCCGGCCCAACCGCCGCCGACGATCAGCCGGGTGAACACGACGCCGCTCCCGTCGGCGCCGAGCTTCGCGTCGACCACGGACTGCAGCCGGATGTTATCGGCTCGGCGCTTTGCGATCAGCGCGTCGCAGCGCTCCAGCAAGCGCACGCGCGCCGCGGCCTGCTGCGTGCGGATGTCCGCGATCACCGGCGCTTCATCGTGCGCGCGGCTGACCAACGCGCGAACGGCGGCGGCTTCTGACCCGAGCACGCCCTCGATCAACTCGAGCCGGCGCGCCGCCGCTTCCGGCCCGACGACGCGCGCATCGTGGGCCTTGGCGTTCGGAGCGGCGTGTTGAACCGGCGCCGGCGCTTCGACCAGACCCATGTTGACCACGAGCGCGTACGCGTCGCGGCGAGCTTGGTCCGCCCCCGCCATGTCACCAGCGCCGCGAGCCGTCTCGATCTGCTGCAGCGCGACCTTGAGCTGCGCGATCTGGTTGTGGTCCTGCGCCGACAGCTCGGTCGATTGCGAGCCTTCGCGCAGCGCGCTCGTCGTATCGACGCGTCGCCCGGCGACCGCCTGCTGCGTCATGAAGTCGATCTCGGCGAGCTTGCCGGCGACCGCGCGCTCGATCGCTGGCTTCGACGCGCCTTGCGACACGACGATCGTCGCGTGATCGCCGCCGGTCATGTGCATCGTCACGACCGGGGATAGCGGGTCGGGCGCCTCGGTCGCGATCTCGACTTTGACTTCGAGCGGCATGCGCTCGCCACCGCGCGGGATCTGAACGACATCGCCGCTGCGCACCGCGCCGGCGGGCAGCGCCGACGACGACAAGGCACTATCGACCGCTCGCCGCGCGCGCTGCGGATCGACGGGCTCGGTCGCTCCGCCGAAGTTCGCGCCGAGGTGACCCTCGCCCGCCCTCACGTATGCGAGCGTCTGCTCGGGGGCCATCGGCGGCACCGGCTGGTACGGCGTTTCGACGATCGCGGGCTTCTCGGTCGCGGCGGTCTCGTCCTTGACGATCGGCGGCTTCTCGCCGTTCCCGTCGACCTGCTTGGCCGCGACGGTCTCGGGCTCGGTAGCGTGGACCGGCGTCGGCGTCACGACCGGAGTCGACGCGGTCGCCGCAACATCGTCGTGGTTCGCGGCGTGGCGCGACGCGGTGTCGGCCAACGCATGCGACTGCGCGACGAGATCGCGGAGCTCGGCGAGCTTGGCCTGCGCTTGCGGGACGGCTTCTTCCGTCGCCTGCGGCAGCGATGCCTTCTGCATGCTAGCGGCGACATACGACGCGTGCAGCGCCTCGTACGCTTCGACGACATGGTCACCTTGCGCGGCCTGCGCTACTTGCAACTTCGCCTGTAGATCTGCGCGCAGCGCCTGGAACGTTCCCGGACCACTCGCCGCGACGGTGAGCGCGTCGGTGAGATCGTGCGTCGCCTGATCGATCCGCGCACGCAGCTCCGCGGCTTGGCCGCCTTCGGCGCTGCTCGGCGCAATCCCGCGCAGCGCGGTGTTGCCATCTTGGGCGAGCTGCATCCCTTCGGTGCGGATCGCGGTCGCGTCTTTGCGCGTCGACGAGGAGGTTTCGGCCAGCGCGCCGAGCTTGGCGACGAGATTGCGCGACAGGTTCACCTCGGCCGAGCGCAATGCCGGTTCGTCGAAGTGCAAGTCGTGTGGCGCCTCGACGTGGGTGCCGGGTTGCTTCGACGGGCCCTTCTCCACGCGCTCGTGGAATTCCTCGAGGCTGGTCGCGTTACGGCAATAGGTCTCGTACGACGTCTTCTGTGCCTCGGCGAGCTCGGCGTGGGTCTCGGCCTCGTGCTTCGCGATCGCCTCTTCCACGACGCGATTGCGCAGCGACTTGTAGCTCTCGATCGACAGCACCGTCGTACCGCCGCCGCGCATCGCGAGCTGTGCGTAGACCTGCTGCTCCGCCGGCGTCAGACCTTGGCCGTGCAACGCGAGCTCTCGGCCGCCGGCGCGCACGCGCATCACCGCCTGCGCATCGTCGACGTGCAACGACGTCGCCGCGTTCTTCATGTTGTCGAGCGCGGCGCCGCCGACCGAGCCGGCGAGATCGGTGAGCTTCAAGCCCTCGGAACGCCAGGTCCGCTCGTCGAGCACGACCTGCGCGGTGCCTTGGATCAAGCCGTCGCCGACCGAACCGATCATGCGCTTGCCGACCGCTTGCGCGCGGTCGCCGAGCGAGCTGCGATTGCCGAGTGCGGCGTGCTCGAGCTCGGCCTCGTCTTCGTCTTGCAGACCTTGGCCGCCTTCGGCCTTCTCGAAGTGCAGCGCGCGACCGGCCGAGTGAGTGATCGCGGCGAGCACCGCCGCCTTCATCATGTCGCCGGGAATCTCTTGCGCGCGGTGACGTGCCGCCGCCGTACCGCGCCGCCATCCTTCGCTCCACCCGTCGAGCCACATCGCCGGATCGAATGGCGCCATGCCGACTTCGACGACACCCTGCATACCGGTCTGCAGCGCCTGCTCGGTCATGTTGCGGCCGAGCGATGCGATGAACGTCGGCTTCGCTGCGATCTCGCCGATCAGCTCGGCTTGTTGCGCGGCGTTCGTGGTGTTCCACAACGCACCGGTCATCTCGCCGGCATACCAAGTCGTCCCGGCCATCACCGCGCCCATCACGGTATCGCGCGCGATGCTCTTGAGCCCCTCGTCGGTGAACGTGAAATCCGTGCCCTGCACGGCCTTCTTCGCCGCGTTGGAGCCGACCGACGCCGCGCCCGCGGTGAGCGCGCCGAGCAGGATCACGGCGACGGGGCCGGTCGCGGTGCCGGCGGTGAGGATCGTGACGACCGCAGTGATGATCAGCGCGACCACCGTCGCGGCGATCTGCGCGACCGCGGACTTCGCGGCGCGGAAGTCCGAGCTGGACTGATTGAACCGCGCCTTCGCATCGCCGATCCGGCTCTGCTCTGCGGCGGAGATCTGGCCGTATTGCTGCCCATCCTGCGAGACCACCGAGGTCAGCACCTCGCGGCGGTAGTCGCCCATCGCGTTGTCCATCGCCAGGCCCTGACCGCCGGCGGTGACTCGGTCCATGTTGTAGTTCGAGTTGGCACCGCGATCGACTTGGTAGCGCTCCTCGTCGTCGCGCAGACCTTCGAGCGTCGACCGCAGCCCGTCGTGCGCGAGCTCCGCTTGCGCGGCCGGATCGTTGGCCGCATCGATTGCGACCGCGATCTTCGTCTTATCGAGGGCTGGGATGCGGTCGCGAATGATCGAGCGCCACTCGAGCCACTCTTTGTTGTCGCGAACCGACGTGTCGCCGTCGGCGGTCGGCTTGTTCGTGAAGCTGAACAGACCACCCGCGTAGGTCAGTAGCTGTTGCTCGAGCCGACGGCTCGTGTCGATCGCGTAGCTGCGGAACGCGACTTGCGCTTCCCACTCCGGCGAGCCGACTCGCGCGGTCAGCATCGGCGCGCCACCTTCGCCGGGGCCGCCCGGTCCAGCCTGGTGGCCGGCGGGTGACGGCGTTGCCGCGGCTTGGAGCCGCGCGGTCTTCCAGCGCTGATAGACGTCCTTCAGCGATGGGCCGCCACTCGGCGGCGTCGCTTTCACGGTCGTCCAGTCGTTGATCAGCTTCTCGTCGGACGCGTTCTTCAACGTGTCCTTCACGCGGTCGTTGTCGTTCCAGAACATCGACGTCGCTTGCGTCAAGATGCTCGACGACGGATCCGCCAGGTGCATGACGCCCTGCTGCAGCACGCGCTGCTGCATGTCGGGCATCAGATCGTCTTTCTTGCCCCACTCGTTCGTGTGCTGCAGGACGTCGGCTTGCGCTTCGTTCCAGATCTCGGTGCGCAGCCGAGTCTCGATCGCGGCCTCCGCCGCAGCGGGATCCGCGGGCGTCGGACCGGCCGGAGCCGCGGTGGCATTGGTCGCTGGCGCCTGTCCAGTTGTCGTCGGTGCGGTCGCCTGCGCGTTCGCGTTCGGCGCGGCGTGGGCCGGTGCAACGGTCCCCGCAGTCGGTGCCGGCGCAGTCGTCGGTGCGGGAGCCGGCCCGTCAGCGCCTGGACCGCCCGGTGCAGCGCCGCCGCCCTCGTCATCGGACTGACTCGGCCGCAGCTTCATGTTGTAGACCGCGACAGCCGCCTGCAGCAGGATGCCCCAGCTGCGCAGCGCACCAGTCTTGAGCCGATTGACCGCGTTGAACTTGAGGTACGCGACGCGCTCGACTTGATCGCGCGAATACACGCCGTGCGAAGGGTCGGCGTGATCGCCGATCTGTAGGCCGGTCATCGCGCCCGCGTTGCCCGCGTTGAACGCGAGCATGCGATGCGCGAGCGCGAGCTTCTCCGGATCGCCTTCGAGCGACGTGTAGATCTGCGCTTGCATCGCAGGGTCGTTCTGCACGCGACGGAACTCCGCCGGCGTCAGCTTCGACAGCGACTCGATCACGTCGTCGCGCTCGAACATCAGCTCGGTCGTATCTTGGCGCTCGCCGCGCGAGGCGCGCTCGAGCGTGCCGAAGTTGTCCTCCGCGCCGGCCTTGCTGCCATCGACGTCGGAGTCGAGCGCGATCATCGCATCGCGCCACGTCGCCTGGGTCTGGATCGCTTTGTGGAGCTGGTTGATGTACTCGGGGTCGTTGCGCAGCCGCTGACGCTCGGCCGGCGTCATGTGCTTGATGTCGTCGATGATCTTCTCTTCGTCTTCGGTCCAGTCGCCCTCGGTCAGCGCCGATGCCGCGTGGTTGTCCTCACCGGAGTTCATCAGCATGCCTTCACGCTGAGCGAGCTCGGTGCCGGACAGCTCGTCCTGAAGGATCGCGCGAATCGATGGGTTCTCGGCGAGGCTCTGGAATTCGGCGCGCAACCGCGCATCGACTTGTTGTTGCTGCGTCGCGTTCGGCGCGCCATCACCGCCGACGATCTCGCGCGTGATCGCGACTTTGCGGGTGTGGGCGTACGCGCGGATATCCGTCGACATGCCCTTTTCGTCGGTGCCTTCGAACGCCCCGATGAAGCCGTGCCGGCCGTGCGCGCGTGACTCGAGGCGATCGAACATGTCGCTCTCGCCCGACAGCCCCTTGTAGATCCGGTTCCACTCGTACGAGTCGTCGCCGAACGCGCGCAGCTGCGACATGAGCTCGGGGTTCGCGAGGATCGCGCGGCGCTCGACGGCGGTCGCGCCTTCGATCGCGGCGTAGACGTCGTCCATGTTGTTCGCTTTGATCGAGCCCGTGAGTCGGCCCTCGAGCGAAACGCGCCCCTTCTGCGCGACCTCGAGCATCGCTTCGGTTTCGGCCGTGGTGCCGACGATGTTCATCCGGCGCGTGTCGTTGTGCGCGCCTTCGCCGCCGGCTTGGACCGCGAACTCGGCGTCGTTACCGCCTGCGTCGTGGATCTGCGCGAGGTGCTGTTGGATGTAGAACGCGAGATCGATGCCGCCCGACAGGTTGCGGAACGCGATGTTGATCAGCCGCTGCTCTTCTTGAGTCCGGCCGTCGATGCGCTCGCGGATCAGCTGGATCTGGCCATTGGTGTGGAGCAGGTCCCAGATCTGCTGCGCGCGATGGTTCGCTTCCGCCGGCGTGAAGTCGGGGCCGACGAGCGTGCGGTTCGACTCATCGATGACGACGGCGTCGGTCGGCGCGGGAACCGCGGCGAATGCATTCGGATCGTCGACGCCGAGCAGCCGGCCGATCACTGCGGCGCTGCGTTGCGGAGTCGCGAGAGCGCGCGCCACTTCGACCACGTGCCGCGTCGGATCGATGCCGTAGGTGTGGCGGTAGTACGACTTGAAGTCAGTCGGCGCTGGATCGTTGGGATGCGCAGGACCGCCGGGTCGCGCTCCGGGATCGCGATCCGCAGTGGGCGCGAGCACCGGTCCAACCGTGACGTTCGGCGCGGGCGCCGCGATCGCGGCCATGCCGAGGCCGGAGTGCAGCTTGCCGCCGATCGCGGTCAGCGCGGTGTCGTCGGAGAACGGCCGGATCGTCGCGAGCGACGAAAACAGATCCGCAGCCGGGCTCTTGAAGCGCTCCGCTTGCGCTGCGGCATCGACGACCGCGTGCGCGGCAGCGAGCGCGCTGTGATCGGCCGTCGCGTCGCCGGTCTGGTTCGTGCCGTCCTGCGCCATTTGCCGCCGCGCCGCCACGTCGGTGGGTTGCATGCCCATCCGCTGGATCACGTCGTTGTGATCGCGGCCGAGCTCGGTCTGCAGCTTGGTCTGCAGCGCGGCACCACCGACTTGGACGAACGCGTTCGCGAGCAGCTCGATCGCCCACACGCGCGGCAACCCGGTCCGGTCGCGCAGGCCGGTGCACACCGGCTCCGAAACCACGCCGCGATACGCATCCCAGATTCCACTGACGTGATCAGCGCGCGCTCCAAGCCATCGGCCGAGCTCGTTCGCGAGCTCTTGCGCCTTGTCGTGGATGACCTGAGTCAGCACCTGACCCGCGACGACGGTCTCGCGCAGCGCTTGTTCGAGCGGCACCTTGTTCTGGCCGTCGGCGACGCGGTTGTCGGTCGCGAGCGCGCCTTGGCCGCCGATCACGCCGACCGCGGCTTGGTCGGTCGCGAAGCCGAAGATCCGTTCGGCGGTGATCAGATTGTCGGCCGACAGACCGCGATTCCAGTTCGGCTGGATCTTCAGTCGGACGTCGCAACCCGCGGCTTGGATCCGGCGCGCGAGCTCCGGACCTGGCGCTTCATGCGCGCGGCGCAGCAGCTCGACGTTCGCGGGCTGAGCCGCGTCGCGCTGGAACGTCGCGAGGTGCGACATCACGGTGCCTTGGCTCGTATGGAACGTCGCGTTGAGCTCGCCCTTGATCGGCTCGATGTGCGGCGTGTAGAGCGCCGCGTCGAGCCCGGCGCGCTCTTGCGGCGTGAGCGCCGCGAGCGGCGTCGGCGAGGGATTGATCTCGCCTTGGCGTTGCAGCGAGCCGGCCTCGTGCGTGTCGTTCGCGTCGACGCCGCACATCTTGAGGAACAAGTCGTACGGCCGGAGCTCGATGCCGTGCCACGCGATGCGAGCGTTGCACTTGTCCTGCAGGCGATGGACGAACACCAAGTCGGTGCGCAGCGTCTGCAGCTGCGACGGCGTCTGGCCGAGCTCGTAGATCGCCGAGACCGCGGCCGCGCTGTCCCCGGCCTCGGCCGCGTCGTGCAACTTGTCGACCGCGTTCGGCGCGATCCGGCCGCTGACGATCATGCGCAGCAGCTGGCGCTGAGGCTCCGTCGCCAGCCGCTGGTAGTGGTTCTGCATGATCGGCGCGCAGTTGCGGAATCGGGTGCGCGTCGCCTGGTCACCGAGGTGGCCGGCGAGAAAGTCGTACATCAGCTGGTACGTGTTACCGCCGCTGTTAGCGGCATCGTCGAGCTGCTTCCTCAGCGCTTCGACCGGATCGAGCAGCGCGATCACTTGCTCGACCTGGCTCGGCGACAGCTTGGTCCCGAGCAACTGCAGCACGCCTTGCCCGCTCGCCTGATCGCGCCACGCGTACAGCCATTCGCGCACCCGCGGCTCGGCGCCGGTGATCGTCGCGAGCAACGCGCGCATTCGGGTCTGATCGAGCTGGCTCGGCGGCGCCGGCTGCGTGCCCGTGTTCTGCGCGTTCGCTGGGAACTGCGTGCGGATCTGCTGGAGCAGCGCGTCGGCGGTGCGCTGTTGTGCGGGCGTCAGCGGCGCCGGCGTCATCTGCGTCGCGGCCGGGTTGTCCGACGACACTGGATGCAAGATCGCGTTCGCGATCGCCTGCAGCGAGGTCTTGCGCGCTTGGCCAGCGACGTCGGCCGGGTTCGCGAGCGTCGCCGCGATGTGAGCGGTCAACGGCGCGACGATCGAGGTGCGGCTGGTGTCGTCGAGCCGCAGGTACTGCTTGCCGTCTTCGGTGGTCAGCGCGAGCGTGGCGAGGATGCGCAGCGAGATTAGATTCAGATCGCCGTCGGTGATCAGCTGGGCGACCGACGTGCGCAGCTGGTTGAACGCGTCGGTATCCGCGACGACGTTGCGCGCGACATCGTCAAACGCCGTCGTGATCGTTTGGTCGGCTGACGCGTCGGACAAGTACTGCTTGGTCTCGGCCTGCCCCGGCACTGCCTGAACCGCGAGTCGAAACCAGCCTCGGCGCAGATCGGTCATCGCCGGTGGCCGCAGCGTGATCGTCAGCGTCGCGCCGGTGGCT
>CAZDGY010000004.1:0-28659 GCA_964504685.1 uncultured Kofleriaceae bacterium
CCGAGATCGGCAACATGATCGCCGAGGCGATGAAGAAGGTCGGCAAGGAAGGCGTCATCACGGTCGAAGAGGCCAAGACGTTGCACTCCGAGCTCGACGTCGTCGAGGGTATGCAGTTCGACCGCGGCTATCTGTCGGCGTACTTCGTCACCGATAGCGAGCGGATGGAGACGGTGCTGAACGACGCGTACATCCTCACCAACGAGCGCAAGATCTCGTCGATGAAGGATCTGCTGCCGATCCTCGAGCAGGTCGCGAAGTCGGGCAAGCCGTTGCTCATCGTGGCCGAAGACATCGATGGCGAAGCGCTCGCCACGCTCGTCGTCAACAAGCTGCGCGGCACGCTGCAGATCTGCGCGGTCAAGGCGCCGGGCTTCGGCGACCGCCGCAAGGAAATGCTGCGCGACATCGCGACGCTGACCGGCGGCCAGGCGATCACCGATGACCTCGGGATCAAGCTCGAGAACATCACGCTCGCGGACCTCGGTTCGGCGAAGCGCGTCACGGTCGACAAGGACAACACGACGATCATCGACGGCGCCGGCAAGAAGGCGGACATCGACGCTCGGGTCAAGACGATCCGCAAGCAGATCGAGGAGACCTCGAGCGACTACGATCGCGAGAAGCTGCAAGAGCGGCTCGCGAAGCTGGTCGGCGGCGTCGCCGTGATCAAGGTCGGCGCGGCGACCGAGGTCGAGATGAAGGAGAAGAAGGCCCGCGTCGAAGACGCGCTGCACGCAACGCGCGCGGCGGTCGAAGAGGGCGTGGTCCCGGGCGGCGGCGTGGCGCTGATTCGCGCGCAGAAGGCGCTCGACGCGCTCAAACCGTCGACCGAGCAGAACTTCGGCGTGCAGATCGTTCGCCGCTCCATCGAGGAGCCGCTGCGCCAGATCGCGAGCAACGCCGGCGTCGATGGCTCGATCGTGGTCAGCAAGATCAAAGAGGGCCAGGGCTCGTTCGGCTTCAACGCGCAGACGCTCGAGTACACCGACCTCGTCAAGGCCGGCGTGATCGACCCGACCAAGGTCGTGCGTACGGCGCTGCTCAACGCGGCATCGGTGGCGTCATTGCTGCTGACGACCGAGGCGATGATCGCCGAGCGTCCGAAGAAGGACGCGCCGGCTGCCGGCGGCGGCGGCGGTGGTGGCGGCGAGGGCATGGGCCTCGGCGGCATGGGCGGCATGGGCTTCTAGGTCAGAGCCCGCGTGTAGCGGCGGCCGCGAGGTCGCCGTTGCCCCGTAAACGGGGGCCTCTCGGCCTGAGGATTCGGCCATCGCGCTGCGCGCGACAGCCGATCGATCGATTGGGATTCGGCCATCGCGCTGCGCGCGACAGCCGATCGATCGATTGGCCTCGGGGCTATTTTCGGCGCAGCAGCTCGGCGCGCGGCAGCCCGCATTCGCGCGACAGCTGCGAGTGCTCGGTCTCCCAGCTCGCGGCGCGCCACGCGAACGTGAGCTCGGCGATCCACCAGGTGACCGGCGCGATCACGCCGGCGGTCAGCGTCAGCTGTAGCCGCGTCCATTCGCCGTTGAGATCGCGCGCGAGCCAGGCGATCGCGAGCGGCGATAATACCAGCGCGGCGAGCACCGCGAGCGTCCGACGGTAGCGATCGAGCCAGCGCACGCGGCGCGCGAGCTGCTCGAGGCGATCCGGCGCGTCGCTCACTCGTTCGAGCGTAGCACTATTGATGTAGGTCTTCGATGCAGTCGAGTTGTGCCTGCGCGCTCGACTGGGTGGCGTGCCCCGTCGTCGCGTCGCACGTGAAGTGCTCCGCCATGCACGCGTAGGTTCGTTGGTTCGCCGGCTCGCCTTGCACCGCCGGGTCAGTAACTCGGACGATCGCCGACAAGCACGAGTCGCGTCCCGCGCCAGACAAATGTTCGCAACACGTCTGCTCGTCGGAGGTCGCCTGGGCGTACGAGGCGCCGCTGTGGTGACCGCCACATGCGGCGATCGTCAGCGCGATCCAGGCGCGAACGGCAATCGACAGTGTGGCGTGCGCTCCAGTGAAGCGCCGTTCACGTATGGCAGTCGCGAGGATGTCGCGACCGAAGACAAACGCGTGCAACTGCTGGGCAGCTCGATCATTGCGGTAGCTCATGGCGACGCTACAACGCAAGCGCCCTGCCATCTCATCGCGGCACGACGCTCGCAACTTGCCGGCGGATGCACGCTGCTCGTCTATCGTATTTTTGTGCGCTGCTCGCGATGTCGGCATGTGGAGCCGGCTATCGCACCGAGGTGATCGGTCACGGCGTGGCGATCGTCGGTCCGGCTCCGGTCGCCGCACCGCCGATCGCGATCGTCCCGGGCGACTACGAGATCGCCGTTCATTTCTCGGTGCCTCGCGCCCAGATCGTCGAATGGAAGGTCACATGCGCGGATGCGACCGCGGACGGCCAGCTCGGCGAGACGTTCGATGCGTATCGCCAGCGCCGGATCGCCGAGCAGCGCCACGATCGCGATCAGAAGAAGGCGGCGATCGCCGCGATCACCGGCGCGCTGGTTGGAGCGGTCGCACCACCGGTGCAGGCCCAGGCGACCGGCCCCGGCGGCACGGTCACCGCGACGGTCTCGCCCGGTGCGGTCGCCGGTTCGGCGGTCGCGAACGCCGCGGTCCGCGACGACATCGTGTTACCGCCCGGTGACGTCGGCGGCGGGACGCTGACCAAGAAGATCCGGATCGCCGCGGCGACCGCGGGCGACTGCTCGCTGACCGCGACCGCCGACGACGCGGTCGTGGCGGGCACGTTCGACGTGACTCGTGTCCACGACCTCGCGGCCGAAGCGCGCGCGGCCGACGAGCTGCGCCGCGCCGCTGCGATCGATGTGCGCGCCCACGTCGTCGCGCAGCTCACCGCATCGGGCGCAGATCCCGATCTGCGTTTCCATCTCGCCGCCGCTGCGGAGGTGCGCGCTTCGGTCGCGGCCGAAGCGGCGGACCGGCGTGCCGCGATCGTGACCGCCGCCGCGAACGCACGTCTCGCCGCCGCGTTCGAGCTCCGCGCACGGATCGAAGGCGAGCTCGTCGGCTGGGGCGCGGTCGCCGGCATGCACGCGCGCCTTGTCGCCGAACGCCAAGCGGCAGCTGCCGCGGTCAGGATCGAGCGCGACGCGATCGCGCGAGCTCGTCTCGACGCCGAGCAACAGCGGATGACTCTAGCGCTCGCCGCGCGGGGAGAAGTTCGCGCGTATCTCGTCGCGCTCGGTGCCCGCGAGCGGCCGGCGATGCCCGATCCGATCGAGGAGCGGCACGGCGGTGTGCCGTTCGTCGGCGCGATCTGGCTCGACGGCCACTGGACGTGGAGCGGCGACGCGTGGGAGTGGACCAAAGGCGGCTGGAACGATCCGCGGACGTTTGGCCCGAGCGGCGGCTCGGCTCCGGTCGTCGCGGCACCGAGCGCGGTGCGAGTCGAGGTCCCGGCGGTCGCGGTCCCCGGCGTGCTCGTGGTTCCGGTCCGGGTGCAGGTGCATGCGCCCCCGCCCGCGCGCAAGGTCGTGCACGCGCCCGAGCCGGTCAAGAAGCGCTAGTCACTCGTCGCCGTCGCCGCTACACGCGCGCGCTTGACCCGCGGTCTTCGCCGCGATCATGCAGTCGATCTGGGTGTCGTTGTTCGCGGCGGTGCACTTGCTGATCACGACGTCGATCCGATCCTCGATCGAGTGGTCGAGCTTTGCGGTCTGTTCCTTGCGGACGAGATCGCGCTTCTCTGGCGGCGCGGCTGCGATCTCCTTCTCGGCCTGGTCCCAGAACAGCAGCGTGAAGTAGTTGCGGATGCCCTTCTCGCACTTCACTGGGTCGCCCTTGCAGCCGAGCGTGACAAGGCACACGAGTAACAAGGTCCAGCGCATGCCCCTCGCCTACCACGTTTGCCGCAGTCTAGGATGCGACGATGCGTCGCCCCTGCCTGACCGCCCTGGCCATCGGCCTAGCGGCTACAGGTAACGCGCGATCGTCGCCCTGGGCGGTCAGCGCCGAAGCCGGCGGCGAGTACGACACGAACGTCGAGCGGGTCGAGACCGGCCCTGGGCTCGATACCGCGCCGATCGCCTCGGGTGTGATCCGACTCGGCGTCCGCGCCGATCACAAAGCCGAGCTCGCGGGCGGCAACTACGCGCTGGCGGTGTCGGACCTCTCGCGCCTGGTCTCGAACGGCACCGCTCAGGTCGAGGACGTCACGCTGCTCGCGGGCGACGTGCGCTGGTTGCACCCGGTCGGCGATCGCCCGGTGTCGCTCGGGTTCGGCCTGACCGCCGCCGATGCGCAAGCGGTCGCGGACGCAGTCGGGGCGCGCACGTTCGTCAACCTCGGCGGCGACATCTTGCTGCAGCTACGCGACACCGAGGATCGCCGGCTGACGCTCGCGATCGGCGGCCGCCACTTCGAGTACAAGCCCGACGAGGAATACGACTGGGACGGGCCGACCGCGAACGCGCGACTCGACGTCACGCTGTATCACTCCGAGGATCACACGCGCAGCCTCGAGCTCGCGACGCTGCTCTCGTTCGAGGCGCGGATGTACGGCAGCGCGGCGCTCGGTAAGTGCGCGCCTGGCCAGCCGCCGGACTGCGTCGTCGCGACCGAGATCTCGCGCGCCGATCGCTACCAGCGAGCAGGCGTCGAGCTGACGTACGTCGGCCGCCAGGTGCTATCGCTCGGCTACGACGTCTCGGTCGTCGACTCGAATAGCTATGGCCAATCGCTATTGCGCCATCGCGTCACCGCCTCGGCGACGACGTCGCTACCGCACAAGCTGTACTTTACCGCGATCGCGATCTTGCAGATCGACGACTACCTCGATGGCCTCGTGCTGCAGCAAGATCTCCAACACACATCGTTCACCAGCCTCGACGACGAGAACCGAAGCTCGATCCAGCTCCGACTCGCTCGCGCGCTCACGCCGGCCTGGTCGCTCGAGCTACGCGCGGCGGCGTGGCGCAATATCGCCGGCGATACGATGGACCTCGCGTTCCACCGCGAGCTGATCTCGCTCGGCGTCGTCTACAACAAGTGACGTAGGAGCTACTTGTGGCCGCGCAGCGCCCGCGCACGCGCTTCGATCGCGGCGCGCTGGTCGGTCAGCCGCTTGAGCCGAGCCTTGACCGCATCGCGCGTCTTCTGAGCTGCGGCGGCGCGCTGTGCCGGATCGCCGGATAGCTGCGCGCGCGTCAGGCCATCGATCGTCGCGTGATCGACGACGTCGGCGAGCACGACCGAGATGTCGGTCTCGAACGTGCGGTTGTCGGTCAGCGCCTGCGTGTGATCGCCGCCGGAGAGGTTCGAGGTCGGACTCGCGGCGCCAAAGGTGTCGCCGCCGCTCGATCGCGGAGTCGAGCGTTGCGGCTGATCGTCTTCACGGCGAGCGACGTCGATCGCGCGCTTGTGGTTCTTGTCGAGCTCGGCGCGCTGCTCGAGATCTTGCGCTTGGCGGTCGAGCTCGCCGGCTTGCTTGGTCAGCTGTGCTTCGTCATCGCGCAGCGCCTTCGCGCATAGGTCGAGCTCTTCGGGATCCGCGGCCGGATCGGCGTCGCAGTTCGGGATGACGATCTTGCGCGGCGCTTGCTGAGCAGGAGCGACCTTCGCGCGCAACGTCGCTAGCTGTTGCGCGCGCGGAGCTGCCGGCGTGGTCGCGAGCTCGGCGTCGATCGCGGCGATCAGCTCGCGGCGCGCGGTGGCGAGTGCGGTTTGCGCGGCTGCGACGTCGCGGCTCGCGCGCGTCAGCTGGTTCGCGGTGTCCGAGGCATCGGCGAGCGCGGACCGCAGCTCGCGATCGCGGCTCCACGACGGTCGCTCGGTCTTGAGTCGGTCGATCGCGTTTTGCTCGTCGGCATAGTGCCGGCCGAGGTCGGCTTGCTTGGCCACCGCCTCGGTCGCCTTGCGCTCCGCCGCGGTCGCGCCGGCCTGAGCGCGGTCAGTGCCAGCGGTGGATGCGGGATCGGCCCACGCGGTGGCACATGCCACCGACACGAGCAGAGCGAGCAACCAACGCATGACCGTAGAGTTAAGCAGCCCCCGTGCCACGCACAAGGTCTCGATGTCACCTGGTTTAGCCGGGCGGATCCTCTAGATCGTGAAGCCGGACAACCCGCCCCCCTCAGTAATCTGAGGCGCGCTTACCCGGGGTCTACCCCACGCTCGCCCGCGAGGCGCAAGGTGAGATATCGCAACGCCGCGGTCGCGTGGGTCGCAAGCACGGCGAGTGGCTCGCCGTCCGGCCTATGCCAGACGAGATAGTCGCGGCCGGTCGCGTCGACGAGCGCGTGAAATCGCATGCGGACGAGCGCGAAGCCACCGTCGAGCTCGAGGCGATCGCCATCCGGCGCGATGCCCGGTTCGAGCGGCCGCCCGTAGCGCGTCATCACGCGATCGACCGCGACGATCGACAGCTCGCCGCTCGCCCCTTCGTCGTCTTCGAGCGCGAGTCGGTCCGCCCCACGTCGTGCCCAGCTCCGCGCGACTTGGCCGTCGGCGCGAATCCGCTCGTCGAGTAACAGCCGCGGGGCGCCGGTCATCGCGGCATCGTGCGACTTGCGCGGTCGCGGATCAACCGGGAAACTCCACGGATGCGCCGCGCGTTACTCGTACTCGCGATTTCGTGCGGCGGCCCGCAGCTCGCCGAGCCGGGCAAGCGCGCCGATCTGTCGAGGCTGTTACCGGCGACGCTCGAAGCGGAGCGCCCGAAGTCGGGAGATCCGCGCGTCGCGCGCGTTCACGTGTGGGCCGATGCCGGCGTCCGCGCGCTACCGCACTGGCGCGAAGACATCGCCGACCAGATCGACTACGCGAGCCAGCTGCTGACGCCGTTCGTCGGGATCCGGTTGCAGGTCGACAAGGTCGGCGAGTGGGATCGCCAGGGCGATCCGAAGCTCGCTCTCGACGAGTTGCGCAAAGCCGATGCCGGCGACGACGCGACGTGGGTGATCGGCTACGTCACGCCACCCGATGCCTCGACCAAAGACATGGCCGAGCTCGGCGAAGCGCACGTGCTCGACAAGCACATCATCGTCCGGTCGTGGCCGGAGCAAGCCGAGACCACCGCGCTCGCTGGTCGCCTGCCCGAGCTCAAGGACGCCGATCGCGCCGAAGTGATCGCCGCGCACAAGCGCCACAAGCAAACCGTCGTGCTGCTCCACATGCTCGCCGCGACGGTCGGCGCGATCGGTGAAGCCGATCCGTCGTGGATCCAAGCCCTGCTCTACTCGCCAAAGCAATCGACGTTCTCGCAGCGCAATCGCGAGCTGATCGAGCTCGGGATCGGCCTTCGGCTCGCGGTCGTCAACCAGCAGACGCTCGCGCACGATCTGCTCGAGAACATCGAGAAGCAGGACTGGGGCGGCTGGGTTCCCGCCGACAAAGACCAAGTCGTCACCGCGCTGCGCAACGCGATCGATTCGAGCAAGGCCGGCAAGACCGCCGCCGATGTCCCGTCTGGCGCGTATCAGCAGTTCGACCGCGTTCGCGAGCTGCAGAAGAAGGGCGACATCCAAGAGGCGACGCTCGAGATCGACAACCTGTTGAGCGCCTACCCGGGCAACGCCGCGATGACCGAGCTCAAGTGCGAGCTACTGATCGCGAAGCCCGGCCTTTCCGACAAGGTCACGCTCGCGACGTGCGCGCACGCCAGCGAGGTGGCGCCCGGCGATCCGACGCCGCACATGGTGCTCGGCGAGGCTTACGCGAAGGCGAAAGACTTGGCCACCGCGCGCACGCAGCTCGCGCAAGCCGAAGACTTGATCGCAAATCTCAAGACCGGCCAGGCCGACGCGTGGCGGCGCGTGATCGGCGACTACGTAGCGATCGGTGCGCTGACTTGGACCGAAGACGCGATCGCCAAGGCCAAGCTCGACCACGATCCAGCCGCGCCGATCGTCGCGCAGACGCGGGTGCGGTTCGGGCTGTCGCGCGACGGCAAGATCGTCAAGCCCGAAGCCGAGGGCGCCTTCGTCGCTGCGATCCAAGCCGCGCTCGATCAGATCTACGCGAGCAAGTACAGCGACGCGACGCGCGCGCTCGCCGCGGCGGAGCGCAAGTGGCCGGGTGCGCCTGGCGTCTCGGCTGCGCGCTGCGATCTCGAGCTCCGCCAAGGCCACGCTGCCGAGGCACGAAGCGCGTGCCAGCGCGCGATCGCGAGCGATCCGAATGACTCGTGGGCGCTGTACTTGTCGGGCGTGCTCGATCTCAAGAACGAGAGCGGCACGAAGGCCGGCATCGAACAGCTAAAGCGCGCGATCGCGGTCGACCCCGACCTCGGCCAAGCCTGGCGAGCGCTCGGTAAAGCGTACGCTCGCGAGCATGCGACCGCGGAGCTCGAGCGCCTCGGCAAGGACTACGCCGCGAAGTTCAACCAGCAGCTGCCGCAGTGAACGCGTGGCATGTTTGCCCGCACGAGCCACACCCGATCCGATCAAGGTGGCGAGAACGACGGTCGAGAAATATGTGTACGAAGCGTTCGTCCAATGGTCGGCGACCCACCCTGACAAGGCCTGCCCGGCAAAGATCGACGAGCTCTACGAATACGTGGGCAAGGACCAGCGGATCGACCCGTGGGGGCACGCCTATCGGATGTCCTGCGGCGCGAACTTGCCCAAGGGCGTCAGACTTATCGCAGTGGCGTCGTCCGGTCCCGACGGCAAGCCAGACACCGACGACGATGTTCGAGCCGATATGTAGCAGCGTTCGACCAGCAGCTGCCGCCGTGAACGCGACCGAGCGTTCGTGCCATCATCGGGGCATGATCAAGTGGATCGCGATCGTGCTCGCTGTCGACGCGTGCGGCAAAGGCGCTCCGACGTGTGACGAGATGGTGGAGCGCCTGAGTGGACACTTCGCCGAGGTCGCGACCCCGGACGCGCGCAAACAGCTGGCGAAGATGTGTAGATCCGATCAGTGGTCGGGTGACCTACGCAGCTGTATGGCCGACGCGACCGACGAGAAGACGACGAACGACTGCATCAAGCGGTTCCCGGCGGAGATGAACCACCCTGGCGATTCCAAGGGAAAGATCGCGAAGCTAACGGTGATGAAGTACGCAAACGAGGCGTTCCCGCAGTGGTCGATGCAGCACCCCGACAAAGCGTGTCCGGATAAGCTCGAGGAGCTCAACGAGTACATGAACAACTCCGACATCAAGGATCCGTGGGGCAACCCGTACAAGATGATGTGCGGCCAGAACTTGCCAGCGGGCGCGCAGCACCTCGCCATCGTGTCGTTCGGGCCGGACGGTCGCGAAGGCACCGACGACGACGTCAAGTCCTGGGAGTGACGTGACCTCCCGCGCGCTCGTGCAATCATCAGGTGTGGTCAAGCTCGTGGCGATCGCGCTCGGGTTCGTGGCCTGCAAACGACCTCCGACGTGCAAAGAAATGGCGGAGCGGCTCGGCCAGCACATCCCGCAACTCGGAACACCTGCCGAACAGCGGGACTCGGTGCGAATTTGCAGTGACCGTGCATGGTCGGCCGAGCTGCGCCGGTGCGCGGCGGATGCGACCGACCCGCACGCGCTCGACGACTGCATCAGCCAGCTCCTGACAGAGGGGCAAGGCGACCCCAAGACAGGCGAGGCACGGGACACGGTGTACGCATACGTCGACGACGCGTTCCCGAAGTGGTCGCTAAATCATTTCGGCAAAGCGTGTCCAGACAAGCTCGACGACCTCAGCTTCTACCTGCACCACTCCACCCGCACCGACCCGTGGGGCCACCCGTACAAACTAGTGTGCGGCGAGAGCATGCCACCCGGTCCAGAACACGTCGGGGTCATGTCGCTCGGGCCCGATGGTCGCGAAGGCACGGCCGACGACATCCACTCATGGAAGTGACGTGAGCTTTCTGCGCCGCGTGTTCTCTGCCGACTACCGCGCTGCGGTCTCCGCCGAAGCAGCGGGCAACGTCGATCTCGCGGCCGAGCGGTACGCCCTGGCTGGCGAAGCAGAAGGCGCGGTGCGCATGCATCTCGCGCGCGCGGCGCGGGCGCCGAATCGCCAAGCCGAGCTCGGAGCGCTGCGCGACGCGTTGCGCTGGGCGGGCGACGACCCCGAGCTGCGCCGTCAGGCTTCGAAGGCGCTCGGCCGAGCGCTGTGGGAGAACGCGAAGGCCGAAGGCATCGCGACCGAACGCGATCGCGGCAAGGTGCGCGAGGCAGCGGCGATGCTCGTCGTCGGCGAGGATCATCAAGCGGCCGGCGAAGCGCTCGAGTCGATCGGCGATCACCAGGCGGCCGCGCAGGCGTACTCGGCCGGCGGATTCCTCGACCGGATGGAGCAAGCGCTCGCGCAAGAGGAGGCGCTCGGCGCGAAAGCGCGAGACGAAGCCGACGCGTTCGCGAGCTACCAGACGCACATGCGCGTCGGCCGACGCGATGATGCCCGCAACGACCTCGCACGTGCGATCGCAGCGGCGAGTGCAGCCGGCGAGTATCGGCGGTTGATCGATCAGCTCGACACGTCGCTGCTGACCGCGGGCAAGGTCGAGCTACGACGGCGCAGCCAACCGCTCGTCGTCGTGTGTGCTGCGACGAAGATCGTGCTCGGTCGCGATCCACTGTGTGACTTGTCGTTGCGCACCGGCGGCGTGTCGCGCCAACACGCCGAGATCGATCGCGCCGGCAGCTCGTTCCAGTTGCACGATCTCGATTCGCGCAACGGCACGACGATCGGTGGGCTGCCGCTCGTCGGTCGCGTGCCGCTCGCCGGCACCGGCACGTTCGGGCTGGGCGAGGAATGCGCGATCGGCTTCGAGCTCGTCGCCGGCGTGCTCGTGCTGCGCGTCGCGGGCGGCCTCGACCGCGGCACCGTACTGGTCGCGTGCGACGAAGGCCAGCGCATCGATCTCTCGACGGTCGGGTTACCGGTCGACGTGATCTTCCAGCGCGGCCGGCCGCTGCTCGGTCGCGGCAGCTCGCACGCCGTCACGTTCAACGGCGAGCCGCTCGGCGATATTCGCGTGCAGCTCGTGCGCGGCGATCGCATCGTCGCCGACGGCGAAGAGATCGATATCGGTTAGAGCGCGGGGCATTCGGCTGGAGTGATCCGCCATTCGTAGACGTGGTCGAGGACCTCGACCATCGCGGTCACCGCTGCGGGCGGCGGCACACATCCGGCAGCGTCGCACAACCCCTCGCGGTCGGCGCGCCGAAGCACGGAGCGACCGAACCCTCGAGCAACGCGATGATCCGATCCGCGACCGCGGGGTCCCAACCATCGAGCCCGATCGACACCTCGATGTGATTCCCGATTCGACGCCCCAGCCGGTGATCGCCGAGCTCGTACATCGCCTGCGTCTGCCAGGGCGTGTCCGCTTCGGCGGTGCCGCCGATGTGCACGAACAACGGCGCGACGTTGACGATCGGTCACCTGCACGCTGGCGTCTTGCGCGATCGGGGCGTGGTTCGAGGCCGCGACCGGCGCGGGGCTATCCTTTTGGCAGCTCGCGGTGGCAAGCACGATCAACGCGACCCGGCGCATACCGCGTCGAGCGTAGCGTGTCGATCCGCGCCGCGCCCGCGCGAAGCTACGCCGCACGCATCAGTCGCACGATCCGCACGCTCAGCCAGATGTATGCGACGAGCGTCCCGAGCCCGAACGCGGCGAGTCCGAGCAACGAGGCAACCGCGACCCAGCCCGACGCGAGCGCCGGCCAGTTCATGATGATCGCGTAGCTAAGCGCGAACCCCAAGAGCGCGAGCACGAGGTCGCCGGCGCGCTTCGTGAGCGGCTCGGCGTGGAGCCGCTCGGCCACCGAGCCGATCGCGAGCAGCACCAAGAGCAGCCCGACGAACGCGGCGACCGTCGCGACGACCGCGACCGTCGGCACGCGCGCCACGTGCGCAGCGAGCTCGGGTGGCAGCGAGACCTCGGCCAGGCCATGCGCCCCGAGCTCGCGTACGCGCAACCCGACCCACAGCGCGTAGCACTCCGCCGCGACCACACTGGCGAAACACAGCGCCGCGAACGATGCCTGCTTGCGCGACGGTTGCGGCACCGCGCGACCGAACCGCAGAATGCCCGCGGCACCGATGACCGTCGTCGCGATCTGTCCGAGCGCGACCGCGACCCCGAACGCGAGCGAGAGGTCCGTCAGCTCACCACGCAAGATCTGCACGAGCGCGACCGTGATCACGACCGCGCGCACGACGATCGCACCACCGAATAGAACGACGCCGTTCGCCGCGCGGTCCCAGTCGTGCGCCATCGTCGCGAGTGTAACTCGTGGCCGTGTCGTACGCGGCGGGTCGAGTACACTGTGCCGCGATGGCGTCCTGGTGGTCTCGAATCTTCGGCTCCCCCGCCGAGCCGCCGCTGATCCCTGCCCCGAAAGCCGAGCCTCAGCTGCTGGGCAGCGAAGACGAAGTGTTTCTCGCCCAGCTCGTCACCGACCTCGGCGATGGCAAGCGCCGGGGCGACATCGCAAATCGCGACACCCTGACCCGGCTCGATGGCCTGTGGACCGCCGGTCACGAGCGTCTCGCGATCGAGTGGATGGAGAAGCTGCTCGGCGTACCGGAGATCGCGGCGGAGGCGTTGGCTCCGTTGCGCGCGGCGCTGGTCGAACGCTATGACCAACGCGGCGAGCTCGACGCCGCCGTGCCGCATCTCGAGAAGCTGACCGGCGACGACGCGCATGCACTGCGCGCGCATTACTTGCTCGCCGAACGCGCACGCCGCCGCGGCGATCACGAGCAGGCACTGCGCCACTACGAGGCAGTCCTCGGTCGCGACGTCGACTATCCGAACGTGCGCGGACGCGTCGACCGCCTGCGCACGCTGTCCGGCCGTGGCGCGCCGGTCGCGGGTGAGACGATCGCGGCGGGCGATGTCGCCGGCGTCCAAGCGGGTGCGCGCTATCGGCTCGTGCGCGAGCTCGGACGCGGCGCGACCGGCGTCGTCTACCTGGCGCGCGATGCTGAGCTCGATCGCGACGTCGCGATCAAACTGCTGCATGCACACCTCGCGGGCAGCGAACAGAAAGATGCACTCGCCCGGTTCTTCCACGAAGCGCGCGTGATGGCTTCGCTGCGCCACCCGAACGTCGTCGCGGTGCTCGATCTCGACGAGGCGGCGCGCCGGATCGTGATGGAGCTCGCCGCCGGTGGCACGCTGCGCGATGTGTTGCGCGAACGCGGCCCGCGCTCGCTGCGCCGCGCGATCGAGCGCCACGGCCAGATCCTGAACGCGCTCGCCGCTGCGCATCGCCGCGGCATCGTGCATTGCGACGTCAAGCCCGGCAATCTGATGTTCCGCCGCGACGCCGACGTTTCGGGCGTCGAAATCATGCTCGGCGATTTCGGCGTCGCTCACCTACCCGACGCCAGCGGCGCGATCGCGTCGGTCGCCCGTCGCGCCGAAGCGGTCGGCACACTCGCGTACATGGCGCCCGAGCAACGCAAGGGCGAGATCGTCGCCGCGTCCGACCTGTTCTCATCGGCGGTCGTGCTCTACGAAATGATCGTCGGCCACACGCCGTGGTCGCGCGAGGTCGTGATGACTGGGACGCGGCGCACGCAAGACTTCGAGCTGCCCGCTGAAGTGTTCGCCGCGGCACCGCAGCTCGCCACCGACGTCCAGCGCCACATCGCGCAGCTCGGCGATCCCGATCCCGCGCGCCGCCCGACCTCGGCTCAGGCGCTCGTCGATGCACAGCGACTGCGCGAGCGGATCATCGCCGCCGGCGCCAGCTAGACTCCTCGACGCACGATTTGCAGAGGCGCCGACCGTTCGGCGCGAGAACTGCGCGCTTCGAACGCGCAAGCCGAGGATTCCGGGCGCGAACTTGGCGCGCCGCGTGCTGTGTTCAGGGGCGATGTCCACCCGTGCTTTCGCGATCGCGGTGATGTGCTGCGCGCTGACGGCTCACGCCGGGACCGGCGATAATCCCGACCAACCGACGATCAACGCGAAGGATCTGCGCAAGTACTTCGAGCCCTACGTGCTGCCGGTGCGCGATTGCTACGCGAGCTATGCGCAGGGATCCGACGTCGACGGCAACCTGCGGCTCGAGCTGATCATCCATCGTGACGGCAGCGTGTTTCGGTTCGGGTTCGACGCACCCGGAGTCACCGGAGCGTGGCTGCGCAAGCTCGATACCTGCCTGCGCACGCTCAGCGAGAGCTGGCACTTCCCGGTGCGGGGCGGCTTTACCACCGCGGTCCTGCCGTTCTTCTTTCAGCGCACGCGGGCACCGGGCGCAGGCCCGCACCCGACAGGAGCACGCCGATGAGCCGGATTTGTTCTCGCCTCGCCCTGGCGGTCACGGTGTGTGCGCTGACCTCGTGTCGCGGCGAACCGGCCGCCGCGCCGACGCCCGATCCCGCGGGGGCCGAACCGGGGCGCCATCCGCTCATGCCGCCCACCGACGCGCAGACGCTCAAGGAGCACATGCGCGAGCACTTCGCGGCGATCTCCGAGCTGCAACGCATGATCGCGCGCGGTCACCTCGACGACGCCAAGCGGCTCGCCACGTGGCTCGGCGATCACGACGAGCCGATGCCTGCCGACTGGCAGCCGCAGATCGACGAGCTCCACGTCGCCGCGCGGGCAGTCGCGGTGGCCCCCGATCTCGCGATCGCCGCGACCCATGCAGCGCGGCTCGGGCGCGCGTGCAGCAAGTGCCACGAGATCCACAACGCGACCGTGACGTTCTCGTGGGAGCCTCCTCCCGACGAGGCCGCCGACCTGCCGTCGCAGATGAAGCGCCACCAATGGGCCGCGGCTCGCCTGTGGGAAGGTCTGGTCGGTCCGTCGGACGAGCTGTGGAAGGAAGGCAGCAGCGTGCTCGCCACCGCGCAACTCGACGCCGTACAGGCGGCCAAAGGCGTGGCGCGCGGCGACATCGCCGCACTCGCCGCGCACTTGCGCGAGCTCGCCGATCGCGCCGGCAAGGTGACCGATCACGACGCGCGCGCCGCGCTGTACGGCGACCTGTTGTCCACCTGCTCCGGGTGCCACGAGCTCGTGCGGCCGGCGCCAGTCCCCGGCCCCTGAGCGCGGGATTCGAAGGATCGATGTGCGCGTGAAGCTCGGCGTCGCGCACGCGACGAACACCGCGAATCGAGCTCGGAGACGAAGGCTAGTCGTCCTTGACCGGCGTCGCCTTGAGCGCGGCCTTGCCGTCTTTGACGTAGACCGTGAACCGCACCTCTTTGCAGCCGGTGCGCGCCATCAGATCGTCCCGGTTCTTGATCAGCTTCTCGGAGAACTTCGCGTAGGTGAGGTTCGCGGTCGGCTCGGCGCAGCTCTTCTTGACCGACACGAACTGGTCGAACACCTGCTTGAAGTACGGGTCGACCGGACCACTCGCGTCGGCCGGTGGCGCGAGCAGCGTCGGCGCGGGCGGAGCCGGCGCAGCGGCGGCGTGGCCGCCGATACCACCGAGGATGTCGTCTTCGAGTCGCAGCGGCGCACGCGGCGGCGGTGCGCTCGGCGGTGCGGCGCTCTGCGGCGGCTGCAGTGGCGGCGGCGTCGGCGCGCTGCGCACCGGGGCGGGCGTCGGAGCCCGCGGCGGGGGCGTCGGAGCCCGCGGCGGCGGTGTTGCCGCCGGTGCGTCGCCGAACCGAAACTCCGACGGCGGCGGAGCGGCGGCTGCGGTCGCCGGCCCACCCGGCCGTGCCGCGGGCAGCGCGGTCGCGAGCAGATCGATCGTGCCGAGGCTGCCTTCCGGAGCCGGACCGAGCAGCTGGTCGAGGTTCGTTCGCGCCGCTTTCGCATCGCGCCCGAGCTTGTCGATATGGATGTTCACCGAGCGCGCGATCGAGCCGAACTTGCCGCCGTGCGCATCCTCGCCGAGTCGCTCCTGATCGCCCTTCGCGAGCTTGAGCGCGTCGTTGGTCAACCGGCGCAGCGGTCGATCCGCTTCGATGAGCATCAGGGCGATCCCGACCCCAAGGCAAAGGATGAAGCCGCCAGCGACCAAGAACCACGGGAAGTTCGTTGGCTTCAGATCGTCACTCGTCACCGCGTGCAGCGTGCCCATGAAGCCGCGCGCTTCGGGTCGGGTCAACAGGACCGCGAAGTAAGCCTGGCGCGCTCTCGCTTCACCGGGGAGGCGCGCGACGACCGCGGTCATGTCCTCGTTGCCGGCGCGCACGTCGAACGGCTGGTTCGCGTTGCAGTCCTTGCGCAGATCGCCGCCGGACAGGCCCTTCACCGCCCCGCCCATCGCCGCTTTGTCGGTCGCCAAGGTGCGCGAGCCGGCGACATCGTCGGCGCCCAAGTAGAACCGCAAATCGACCGACAGGCCGTCGACCAGCTTCGCGGCGAACTCGTTCGTGATCTTGTTGCCGAGCACGACCGCGCCGACATACGCGACCGGCGGATCGCGCTTGATCACCGGCGATGCCGACACGAAGTACATCGTGCCGCCCTGCGCCCAGATATCGTCGCGCAAGAGGCCTGCGAGCGCGTCATCGATCAACGGTCGGCCGACCGCGAGGTCGCGAGCATCCGATTCATCGATGCCGACGCGCGTGACGATCCGGCCGCTGCGATCGACGAGGATCGCGAAGTCCGGCTTGCGATTGCCGTTAACGCCCTTGAGGATCTCGACGGCTTTGCCGCGCAAAGCGAGCGAGCGCGCATCGTCGATCTTGTCGGCACTCGAAGCCTGGTCGAGCGCGGTGACGATGTCCGGCGCACGGCTGAACGCGCCCGCGAGCTCGACCCGGACGTGCGCATCGGCTTCGAGTTGGATATCGACCACGCTGCACGCGATCGACAGCCGATCGTGCTCGCCTTGGACGACCGCGCGTTGCGCGGGACGCGGCATGATCAACGCGATGGCGAGCGCGATGCCTGCTGCGAGCGCGACCACGAACATCCAGATCTTCGACAGGAACACCGCCGCCTCACTTCTTCGCCGGCGCAGGCGCGAACGCGCCGGGCGGGACCTTCGGGTTGATGTCGGTCTTGCCCTTAGCCACCACGTTCACCGTCTGATCGACGTCGAGCCAATGATCTTTGTAGAAGACCTTGACGTGGTAGTTGCCCTCGGGGACGTCGCTGATCTCGAACTTGCCGGCTTCGTCGGGATAACCGATGAACGCGGTGTTCACGACGACGACCGTACCGCGCAGAAACGGCGCTTCCGGATCGCCGATATCGAGCACCTTGCCGGCGTCGGGAGCCTTGAACGTCTTGGGGCCGCCGGGATTGATCACACCGTCGAGCAGCTTGGTGTCTTTGCCGCCGTCGAGCGCATGCAGCCGGCGATCGGAGTGCGATCCGTTTTGGATCACGATCTCGGAACCGGCCGGCGCGGCGATCACCGGGCGCCCGAACGACTCGCCGAGCAGGTTCCACGTGATCCTCGGCGGCGTCGCCGGTTTCTCGTCGCCTTCGAGCACGACGACGATCAGCGGCATCACGTTGTACGGCCGCAGGCCGGCGAGCGGGTTAGCGACCGGCTCGAGAAAGCCACGGGTCAAGACCGGGCGCTCCGGCGGTGGCGGCACGTCGAGCTTGCCGTTGACCACACCGGCGCGTGCGCCCCCCGCACCGCTGACCGAGACCCACGCGAGCGCGAGAGCTACTGCAGACGTTCGAACCCGCATCCTTTGCGATCGTAGGCCCGCGGTGCGCGCGACGGCAAGCCGCGGTGGCAGCTACGTGGCCGGAATTGTTCGACGGCCGCGACAAAAGCCTGCCAGGCGACAACCGCGGCGCACTACGGCCGATAGCCAGCGCCATGCGCGTCGCCGTGCCCCCGCCGCTCGCTTGCGCGTTCGCCCTCGCCGCCGCGATCGCGGTGCGATGGTGGGTCGCTCCGCCTGGACCGCCGATCCCGCCGGCCGGTGCGATCGCGGACGATCGAATCGACGATCGGCTCGAGGGTACGGTCGGCGCGCCGGTCGTGCGCACGCCGAGTGGTTGGGGAGCGGCGCTCGATACCGGCGATGCGCGCGTCTGGATCTGGACCGATCGCGCGATCGCGCCAGGCGAGCGAGTCGCGGTGACCGGCCGACTGCGAACACCGCGCGGATTGCTCGATCCCGGCGCGCCCGACCGCGCTGCGCTCGCGGCCACCCGCGGTGCCGACTGGGAGCTGACCGCGTCGACGATCGCTCGCCTCGGTGACGATGCAGGGCCTGCGGCCCATGCGTGGCGCGCTGCTGCGGCCTTGCAGGCGCGGTGGTCGCTCGCGATCGACGAGGCGGGCGGTGATCCGGCGGCCCGAGCAGCGTTGCGTGGCATCGCCCTCGGCGATCGCGGCGATGTCCCCGATGCGCTCGATCGCCGGTGGCGCGCCGACGGCATCTACCACGTGCTCTCGGTCTCGGGCCTCCACCTCGCGGTCGTCGCCGGGCTCGCGTTCGCGCTGCTCCGCCGGATCGCCGCGGCATCGCCTTGGGGCGGCCGGATCCGGCCCGCGGTGTGGGCGGCTCCGCCTGCGCTCGTGCTCGCGATCGCGTACACGATGATCACCGGGGCCCAGCTCGCGACGCTGCGCTGCCTCGCGGTCGTCGCGGTGATGCTGGTCGGCGCGATGCTCGATCGCCCGGTCAAGCTAGCCGACGCGCTCGGCGTCGCGGCGATCGCGGTGCTCGCATGGCGACCGGCCGATCTGCTCGATCCGTCGTTCCAGCTATCGTTCACCGCGGCGCTCGTGCTCGCACTCGCGCCGGCGAGACGGCGTGCACTCGAACCGCTATCGCGCGTCCGCAAGGTCGGCGCGTGGCTCGCCCGCGGCGCGCTGACCTCGGCGTGGCTGGCGCTCGCGACCGCGCCGATCACCGCCTATCACTTCCATCAGGTCGCTGCGGGCGGCGTGATCGGCAACCTCGCGCTGACGCCGATCGTCGAGCTTGTCGCCTTACCGCTCGCACTCGCCGGGCTCGTCGTCGGCGAGCTCGTGCCGGCGCTCGGTGGTGCGCTCGTTCACGCCGCGGTCTGGCTCGTCGCGCTCGTCGATCGCGGCGCGGGATGGCTCGCGACCGCGGCCCCGGTGGGTGCGGTGTCGGTCGCCACCGCGACGACGCTCGTCGTGCTCGTCGCGCTCTCGATCGCGCTCTCGATCCGGCGAACCGCGTCGCGGCTAGACGGCGTGTTGTGGCTGGCCCTATGCGTCGTCTGGGCGTACGCGCGCACGCCCCCGCCGGTGGGCGCGTTGCGCGTGACGTTCTTCGATGTCGGCCAAGGCGATGCCGCGCTCGTCGAGCTCCCGGATGGCGCGACCTGGCTCGTCGATGCCGGCGGCAACGCGAGCGCGCGCGAGCTCGGCTCGGCCTCCGCGACCGGCGTGGCGATCGCCGGCGCGCTCGGGGTCTACGACCACACCGCGGTCGATCTCGCGATCGTTTCGCACCCGCATCCCGACCATTACCTCGGGTTCGCCGCGCTCGCCGGCCAAGTGCCGATCCGCGAGCTGTGGACGGCGGCACAGCCCGAGCCCGCGCCCGCGTCCGCGCCCGCGCCAACGCGCCCCAACGCCGCGATGCCGACGTTCGCCACGATCACCGCGCGGCTCGTCGCGGCTGGCACCGTGGTCGACCACCCACCGCTCGGCGTGGCCCGCAGCGAAGCGGGCGTCACCCTCGAAGTGTGGGGACCGCGGTTCGCCGCGAGCGACGACCCGACGGTCGCGCCGGTCGAAGCGGTCGATCCGGTCCGCTCGGTCAACGACAACTCGCTGGTCGTCGTCGTGCGGTATCGCGGTCGTGCGCTGCTGTTCGCGGGGGACCTCGAAGCCGAAGGCGAAGCCGCACTCGTCGCCGCCGGGCTCGGCCATGTCGACGTCGTCAAAGTGCCACACCACGGTAGCCCGACGTCGTCGTCGCCTGGCCTCGTCGCCGCGACCGCGCCTACGCTCGCGGTGATCTCGTGCGGCGTCGCGAACCTGTTCCACTTCCCGTCGCAGGCGGTGGTCGAGCGCTGGCAGTCGGCCGGCGCCCGGGTCGAGCGCACCGACCTGGCCGGCGCGATCACGGTGACGGTCGGCGATGACGGCGAGCTCACGATCGAGCGTTTCGCCCGGGCCGCGCCGTGACAGCGAGGGGCGCATGCGTTCTAATGCATCCGTGGCTCTCGCCGCACGCGATCAAGAAGTCTTCGAACAGGCGGTGACGCGCGGCAGCGAGCTGCTCAAGCACGGCAAGATCGACGATGCGCAAGGTGCGTTTCTCGCCGCGCTCGCGATCGATCGCGACAGCGCGCGCGTGCTCGCGCTACTCGGCCTGACCTACTTCCGCGGCAACAACTTCGCCCAGGCCCGGCCGATCTACGAAGACTTGGTCGAGCGGTCGCCGACCGATGCGTCGCACCGCCTCAACCTCGGCCTGGTGTATTTGAAGCTCGGCGACTCCGACCGCGCGATTCATTCGCTCGAAGCGAGCCGCGCTCTCGACCCGAGCCAAGGTCGCGCGATCAGCTACCTCGGGCTCGCCTACGCGCGCGCGGGCCGCTACGCCGAGGCCTATCGCTCGTTCTTGATCGCCGGTCAGCACGATCTCGCGTCCGAGATCGAGATCAACCTGACCGACGCCGAGCGCGACGGTATTCAAGCGCAGCTCCGTCCGCCGCCCGGACGAACGCCAACGCCGGCTGCTCCTGCGGTCGCACGCACGTCAACGCCGCCTCCACCGCCGCCAGCCGCGCGCACTCGCACATCGGAGCCAACGCCTAATCCATTCCCGGCGCGGACACCGACGCCGACCGGCACGGGCATCCCGCTGCGCATGCCGCGCAACACGCCGCCCCCGATGGCCGCGGTGCAGCCTCCCGACGACGTCGTCGATCGATCCGCGCCGCCCTTCGGCGGTGCTGCCGGCCGCGGGCAAGCGTCGGCCGTCGAGATCAAGACGATCGCGCCGCGCACGATCTCGGGCGAGATCGCAACGCTCGCGAAACAGGCGGCGCCTTCAGGCGTCGTCGCACTGTCGGCCGATCCGAACGCGCGGATGAGCGACTCGATGCAGTTCGTGCTGCCCGAGCGGCTCGGCGATCCGGGCGTGCCGGTGCCGGCGATTCCGCAGCCGCTCGACGGTCAGACGATGGTGTCGCTCGCGGTCAAGATGGCTGCGCCGTCGACTGCTGGTGCGGGCGCGGTGCGCACCGCATCGGGCGGGTTCGCGCCGCTGCCGTTGTCGCAGCTCGCGACCGAGCAGCTCGTTCGACCGAACGACGGCACGCATCCGTTCGAGCTCACCGATTCGGGCTCGCTCGTCATCCGGGTCACCGAGCGGGTGATGACGCGACTCGACGATGTTCACGTCACCGGCGGCGACCTCGCGTTCGAGCCGGCGCTGCGCCGTTCGCGCGGCCATCAGAGCGACGTCAAGTTCGACTACGGCGGCTCGGCGCTCTACTCGGTCACCGGTCACGGCTATCTGATCGCGGTCCCGGACAAGCGCGCGTACACCGCGGTCGAGCTCGACGACGATATCTTCTACCTACGCGAGGATCTCGTGTTCGCGTTCGAGTCGACGCTGCGCTGGGAGAGTGGCAACGTGCCTGGGCTGCGGGGACGTCTGCCGGTCGTTCAGTTTCGCGGCGACGGTGCGATCGCTCTGCGCAGCGAGAAGCCACTGGTCCGGATCAAGCTGCCTGCAAACGGCGTCGTGTTCGTCGCGGCGACGCGGATGGCCGGCTGGATCGGTCGGGTGATTCCGCGAGCGGTCGTGCCACCGAGCGGCGGGCCGATGGGCGAGATGTGTATCGAGTGCACCGGCGAAGGCGTCGTGCTCGTCGATCCGGTCGGCGATCCAACCGGCTTGGCGCCGGAAGTCGTGGCAGCGCCTCCGACTCCAAGTCCGAGTCCGAGCGCCGACGAACCGTCGCAGGTCGAGCAGGCGCTCAGCGACGAGCTCGCGTTCGACGATCTCGGCGAATCCCGCGACGAGATCTAATGAGCGATCGAGCCGCACTGCCATTCGGCAGCGCTGCTGGTCGGGCGCAGTTCCCGGCCGGCGATGCGCCGATCGCGGCGGCCGCGAGGCTCGCGGGTTTGCGCGGACGCGTGCTGCTGCACTCGGCGAGCAACCACGACGAGCTCGGCGTGTGGTCGTTCGTTGCCGCGGAACCGTCCGCGACGTTGATCGCGCGAGGGCGTTCGCTCGTTCGCCTCGATGCCGATGGCCGGCCGACCGCTCGGTTCACCGCCGACCCGTTCGAAGCGGCGCAGCAGTTCCTCGCCGAGCACGGCGCCACATTCGGCGACGGCGACGATCGGCCGCCCGAACCGTCGGTGATCGGCTACGTCGGCTACGATCTGGCGCGAGTCGTCGAGAAGCTGCCGGGCGGCAGCAAGCGCGGCCACGAAGGCGCGGATCTATGGCTCGGCGCCTATGACGCGGTCGCGCGCTGGCGCTCGGGCGCCGACGGTGGGCCGGAGATCGTCGGGCGCGATCCGCGTGCGCGCGAACGGCTCGCCACGCGCCTCGCTGCCGGCGCGCCTTGGCCGTCGGCGCCACCTGCGATCGGCGAGCTCGTCGCCGATGACGACGGCGCTCATCACATCGCCCGGGTGCAACGCATCCACGATTACCTCTCCGCCGGCGACGTCTATCAGGTCAACCTCGCCCGCCGGCTCGTCGCGCGGATCGAACGCGATGGCGATCCGCTCGCGCTCTACGCCGCGCTCGCTCGCGTCGCACCAGCCCCGTACGGCGCGCTACTCGAGACCGACGGCCTCGCGTTGATCTCCGGCTCGCCGGAACGGTTCCTCGCGCGCGCCGGGTCGCGGATCGAGACACGCCCGATCAAAGGCACGCGCGAGCTCGGCGACGGTGGCGCCGAAGCGCTCGCTGGCTCGCCGAAAGATGCCGCCGAGCACCTGATGATCGTTGACCTCGAGCGCAATGACCTCGGGCGGGTCGCCGAAACCGGCACCGTCGCGGTCGACCGACTCGGTTACGTCGTCGAGCTTCCGGCGCTGTATCACCTCGTGTCGCGAGTCAGCGCGCGCCCGCGAGCCGACATCGGCTACGCCGACGTGCTGCGCGCAATGTTTCCCGGCGGCTCGATCACCGGCGCCCCGAAAGTCCGCGCGATGCAGCTGATCGACGAGCTCGAGCCGGCTCGCCGCGGTGCGTACTGCGGCGCGTTCGGCTACTTCGGCGCAGCCGGCGCGTTCGATCTCGCGCTCGCGATCCGGATCGGCGTGATCGCGGGCGGCGAGCTGCGCGTCCACGTCGGTGGCGGCATCGTCGCGGATTCCGATCCGGCCGCCGAGCTGGCCGAAGCCGAGCTCAAAGCCGCGGGTTGGCGCGCCGCACTCAGAACGCTTGGGTGATGAACGTGAGCGCGTCCGGGGCCACCGGTACGTTCGGAATCGCGACCGCGCTACCGCCCATCGGCGTGAGGTTCACGGTCGTCGTCGCGACGCCGAGGTTCGGCAGCCAGACATCGCCAAACGGTCCGGTACCGGTCGCGCCGTTCTGCACCCAGATCGTCGGGCTCGTCGCCGAGTCGTAGTAGTAAGCGAGGTTCTCGTCCGTATCGGTCGCGACTACGTTCGCCAGGGGCGCAGCGCCGTGCACGGTGTGCGCGATCACGCCGCCGGTACCGGGCACGACTTCGATGCCGGAGCCCAGCGTCACCATGCTGAACGTCGACGTCGACAGCATCGGGATCTGGTTCGTCGCGCCGAACGGCATCAACGACGTCTCCATGTTCGTGCCGGTGACGACCCACACGAGATCGGTGCCGGGCTGGCTGTCGATTGAGAAGCCGCCGTTGGCTGCGGTCGTCGCGGTCGCGGTGCCGAGCTTCACGGTCAACCCGGCGGCGCCAGTCGGGTCGCAGACGTCGAGCTGGCGCGCGTCCGACGCGACGCAGACTCGCCCGCTCAGCGTCCCAGACCCGCCGTCCGGCGCGTCCGCGATGTACGCGTCGACTTGGGGGCCACCGCCACCACCGCCGCCACCACCGCCGATAATCGGAAAGCCGGGATGATCGGCTTTACACCCTGTCGCGAGTAGGAGCGCGACCACGACCAGATACCTCATGCGGTCATGATACCGCCCGCGCCCGCCGACCGCGAAGATTCCGGACGTGCTCCGGCGCACTCTCTAACAACAACATCACGATTCCGACGAGCAGCGCGACGTCGGCGACGTTGAACACCGGCCAGTCGTGGCGTCCGGCGTGCCAGTGCACGAAGTCGGTGACCCAGCCGTTGCGCAGACGATCGAGCAAGTTGCCGAGTGCGCCACCCGCGATCATCGCGAACGCGACCCGCCGCAACCGCTGCTCTGGCCGGCTGCGCGACGCGGCAAACCCGATCGCAACCAGCGCGAGCACCGCGAGGATCGGCAACGCGACGCGGCCCCAGGTGGTGTGCGCGAACCCGGAGAACGCCGCGCCGGTATTGTACTCGAGCTGCCAATCCCAGAATCCGCCGACCACGGTCACCGGCGTGCCCCCGCAGTGTTGGGCCGCGAGCTCGGCCGCGGTGCACCCGGCAGGGACCGGCAAGCCCTGCGCCCACGCCTTGCTGCCCTGGTCGAGCGCGAGCGTGACGACCGCGATCGCGACGAAGATCACTGCGCGCTTCTTGTTCACGTTGCGAGGACCGCGCGCGGCGCGTCGAAATTCCCGCTACATCTTGACGAGCCCGGCGGCTTTCGCCTTCTCGAGCCGGAGCTGCTTGCGCGCTTTGTCGCGCTTGTTCTCTTTCTGGATGTCGATGAACATCAGCCCGACACCGACGACGAGCACGATATCGGCGACGTTGAACACCGGCCACTCGTGGCTGCCGTAGTGGAGCAGCACGAAGTCAGTCACGACGCCGTAGTAGATGCGATCGATCAGGTTGCCGACCGCACCGCCGGCGACCAGCGCGAGTGCCCAGTGCAGCACTCGCTGATCCCACCGCGCCTTGTACAGCATGTACACCATGCCGACGACCGCGCCGATGCCGACGAGCGATAGCGCGACGCGCGCGAACGCTTGGTTGTTCGCGAACAGGCCGAACGCCGAGCCAGGATTCATCGACAGCCGCCAGTCCCAGAACGAGCCGAGCACCGAAACGTTATCGCCGTGGCAGTGCCCGGTCATGAAATCGGCCGGAACCGCACAACCCTTCGGCGAGACCGGCAGCGATGCACGCGCCCAGATCTTCGTCACTTGATCCGCGACGAGCGACAGCACGCCGGCGATCGCAAAGATCCGCCACTTGTGATCGGCGCGCGGCTGGGTCGGCGGCTTCGCGTCGGCCGCGGGCTCGGTGGCTTCGGTCTCGGCCATCGTCAGGACTTTCTCGCCGCGAGCGCTGCGGCGCAACGGTCGCACACGTCGTTCGGCTCGGCCGCGAGGTGATCGTAGTGCTTCCAGCACCGCTCGCAGCGCGGCCCGGGATGGACCTCGACTACGACGCCGACATCGCCTTGTGCGATGGCGACCTCGGACACGATGAAGATCTCGGCGAGCTCGCTCGCGTAACGCCTGAGCTCGGGCAGTTGCTCGGGCGGCGCCGAGATCGTGAGCTTCGCGTCGACCGATTTGCGCTTCTCGGCGCGGAACGGCTCGAGCGCTGCGTTGACCCGCTCGCGCCAGTCCATCAGGAACTTCCAGGTCTCGAGCGCGCGTCCGTTGGGCTCGGAATCCTCGCCGAACGTCGCGAGGTGGACGCTGTCAGGGCTGCCGTGCTGCCGCGGCAGGTACTTCCAGATGTCCTCGGCGGTGAAGCACAAGATCGGCGCCGCCATCCGCGCGATCGCGCTCGCGCAGCTCCACAGCACCCATTGCGCGCTGCGCCGCTCGTCGGAATCGACCGCGTTCGAGTACAGCCGATCCTTCGCGATGTCCGAGTAGCGCGCCGAGACATCGATCGTCACGAACTCGACAAGCGCGCGATGCACGTTGTGGAGCTCGTAGCGCTCGTACGCCGCGCGACAGCGATGCTCGAAGTCGTTGATCACCTGCATCATCGCCGCGTCGATCAGCGGACGTGCCCCACGATGGGGGACGTTCGGATCGAAGTCGTTGAGGTTGCCGAGCAAGAACCGCGCGGTGTTGCGCAGCTTGCGATACCACTCGGCCAGGCCGTCGAGCAGCGTCTGCGAGTACGGCATGTCGTTGCGGAACTCGATCGAGCCGACCCACAACCGGAACATCTCGGCGCCCGACTTCGCGATCACGCTGTCGGGCTCGATGTAGCTGGTCTTCTTGCCTTCGGCCTTCGCCTTCTCGATCGCGCTCTTCGAGTATTCCTTGCCGTTCTCGTCGAGCACGAACCCGTGCGTGATGACCTGCTTGTACGGCGCGCGGCCCATCAGGCCGACACCGGCGAGCAGCGAGCTATGAAACCAGCCGCGATGCTGATCGCTGCCTTCGAGGTAGAGATCGATCGCCTTGTAGTCGGCGCCATCGCGGCGGCGTTCCATCGCGAGCCACGACACGCCGGATTCGAACCACACGTCGACGATGTCTTTTTCTTTGACGAGGTCGGTCGATTTGCAGTTCTTGCACGCGGTGCCGGGCGGCACGAGCTCGGCGACGCTCATCGTCCACCACGCGTCGGCACCGTGCTGCGTGAAGATCGCCGCGATGTGGTCCATCGTGTCGGCGTTCGCGTGCTCGGTCCCGCACGCCTTGCAATAGAACGCGGGGATCGGCGTGCCCCACAGCCGTTGCCGCGACAGCACCCAGTCCGGGCGATTCTCGATCATCGCGTGGATGCGATCGTGGCCCCACGCCGGCACCCACGTCGTCGCGTCGATCGCGGCGAGCGCGTTGTGGCGGAGCTCGTTGTGATCCATCGCGATGAACCACTGCGGCGTCGCGCGATAGATGATCGGGTTCTTGCAGCGCCAGCAGTGCGCGTACGAGTGCTGGATCTTGTCGGTCGGCGGGTTGAGCAAGTAGCCATGCTCCGAGAGCCACGCGATGATGATCGGGTTCGCCTCGTCGGTGGTCTTGCCCCCAAGCTCGATCTTGCCGAGCGGCACGCCCGCAACGTAGCGCCCGGCATCGTCGAGCGGGGCATACGCCGGTAAGCCGTGCGCGACGCCGGTGCGATAGTCGTCGGCGCCGTGACCGGGCGCGGTGTGGACCAACCCGGTGCCGGTATCGGCGGTGACGTAGTCGGCGAACCACAGCTTCCAGCACTCGGCGTTCTGCGGCTCGGTGACGAACGGATGGCGATAGCGCGCGCCTTCGAGCTTCTTCATCTCGGCCGGCGGAAGCTCGACCGCACCGGTGAGGTCGAGGCCACCGATCGCCTTGGCGACCGACTCGGCGAGCTCTTTTGCGACGATCAGGTACTCGTCATGCCCGTGCCGCGGCACCGCCAGGTACGTGAAGTCGGGATGGGCGACGATCGCGAGGTTCGCAGGCAGCGTCCACGGCGTGGTCGTCCAGATCACGAGCGCTGCCGGCTTGCCGCCCCACCCGGCTTCGAGCGGGAACCGCACGTAGACCGACGGCGACGACTTGTCCTTGTATTCGATCTCGGCCTCGGCGAGCGCGGTCTGATCGCGCGGACACCAGATCACCGGCTTCTTGCCGCGGTACAGCCAGCCGCCGCGGGTGAACGCCGCGAGCGCGCTCGCGATCGCACCTTCGTACGAGTTGTCGAGCGTGAGGTACGGCTGCTGCCAATCGCCGAGCACCCCGAGCCGCTCGAACTCGGTGCGCTGGATCGACACGAACTTCAACGCGTAGTCGCGGCACGCCTGGCGGATCTCGGCGACCGACATCGCCTTGCGCTTGGGCCCGAGCTCGCGCTCGACCGCGAGCTCGATCGGCAGGCCGTGCGTGTCCCAGCCCGGCACGTACGGCGTGCGGAACCCAGCCATCGTCCGCGACTTGATGACGATGTCCTTCAACAGCTTGTTGAGGATGTGACCGTAGTGGATGTGGCCGTTCGAATACGGCGGGCCGTCGTGCAGCACCCACAGAGGCGCATCGGCGCGCGCGGCTTGAATCCGCTCGTACAGCTTGGTCGCTGCCCAGTCAGCCAGGATCTCGGGCTCGCGCTTCGCGAGATCGCCGCGCATCGGGAACGCGGTCTCCGGCAGGTTGACGGTGTCCTTGTACTTGGACTGAGAACCTTGGCCCGACATCGGTGGCGGACCATAGCACTGAGCTCGATCGATCGATCGGCCGTCCGGCGAAGCGAGGATGGCCGACTCCTTAGAGCGAAGTGCCCCCGGAACGGGGCCCAGCGGATCCCTCCCCGCACTACCCGTTCGTGCGACTTCGCGCGCCGCGCCGCCGGGCCTACTATGGCGCCATGGCGGAAGCAGGAACGCGTGCGTCTTGGGACGAGTACTTCATGAACATCGCGCAGGTGGTCGCGACGCGATCGACGTGCCCGCGCAAGTACGTCGGCTCGGTGCTGGTCAAGAACCGCACGATCTTGTCGACCGGCTACAACGGCTCGATCCGAGGGATGCCGCACTGCTCGGATGTCGGCCACATGATGGAAGACAACCACTGCGTCGCGACGATCCACGCCGAGGCGAACGCGATCATCCAAGCAGCGCGCAACGGCGTGATGATCGATGGCTCGACTTGCTACGTCACCGCGAGCCCGTGCTGGAACTGCTTCAAGCAGCTCGCGAACGCCGGCATCACGCGGATCTGCTTCGGCGAGTTCTATCGCGACGAGCGGATCTTCGAGATCGCGAAGAAGATCAACATCGAGCTGGTCCACGTTCCGCTGCCGGGCGTCAGCCTGCCCGCGCTGCCAGCCGCGGCGGCGAAAGGCTGAGCCGCCGTCACGCG
>CAZDGY010000005.1:0-28119 GCA_964504685.1 uncultured Kofleriaceae bacterium
GTCCCTCCGCCGACACCGCCGGTGCCGTCGCCCCCGCGCGACCGGCCGAGACCCGCGCTGCCCGACAAGCCGCCGCCGTCACTCCCGGCCGATGCGACCGCCGACCAGAAGTTCGACGCCGAGCCGATCGATCGCGCTTGGGCCTCGACCACCCAGATCGCGCTCGCCGAACGGCTCAAGACCGTGTCGAACGTGAAGGCCACCGAGTGCCACACCCTGCAGTGCCGGATCGTCGTGGTCGGTACCCAGCGCGAGGTCGGCAAATCGATCGAGCTGCTGACCAGCGACCGCGCGCTCCACAGCTTCGCGCGCACGATCCTGTTGACCGCGCCAACCAAGCGCGACGACACGACCCTCGAGCTCCACGCGTTCGCGCAATTCGATCGCCCCGACCCGAATTAGGGACGCTGTCGCAATTGTCAACTTGAGGCACCGTGGCTCCGCGCTATCACTTCGTAATCGTTCGTGTGTCCTAGGGACGCTGTCGCTTTTGTCAACTTGCGGCTCGCGAACGCTGCGCGCGGTGAGTCACGGCGCGAGGTGCTGCAGCGGCTCGATCGCGAGGTCAGGGTCGGTCTGTCCGCTGACCGCGACGTACTGGCCACCCTCGCCCTTCGTGAGGAACATCAAGTACTGGCGCTTGTCCTTCGGCGCGAACGCGACAAAACCCGGACCGTTCTTCGCGATGTCGCCCGGCTCGTCGCGATCGTGATGCAGCACGATCGTCGCGCCCGCTTTGCCCTTGAGGACGGTGACGACGCGTAGCTCGGTCTCGACCCGCTGTGCGATCACCGGCGAGGTCTTGCCATTCGGCGCGACCGACGTGATGCCGGGCAGGGTCTCGCGCTCGCTGCGATCGCGGGTCGCGATCGGCGTCGCGATCACGATGAGCTCGGCCGCCGCCGACAGCTCGTCGTAACTCCACGAGCGATGAATGCGCGCGTCGCCAGTGGCGGTCCAAACGACGAGACACATCACGATCGCCGAGATCCGCATGCCGTGTGATGGCACGCCGACGCGGTGCGCGCATCCAGTCAGTTGATGCCCTCGCCGTACGTGATCGTCGCGATCCGGTCGACCTGGGTCTGATCCGCCTTGAACGTCTGCGTCGTGCCGTCGGGCCAGCGCACCTCGGCGGTGAAGTCGCAGCCGAGCTCGCCGAGCCCGAAGTAGAGCGTGCGCGTATCCATCGAGTTGTACGTGCCGCGGCTCGCCTGCACCTCGCGCACGAGCTTCGTCGTGCCGAAGTCGAGCGTGACCCGCGCGCCGATCGCATCGCGATTGACCGCGACGCCGTCTCCGACCATGCGCAGCGCGAGCCAGTGATGGAGGTCGCCGAGGTCGTTGCGGAACAGCCGGTTCGCGCGACCGCCGCCCTCGTCGCGCCCCCCGACGAGCAGATCGAGGTCGCCGTCGCCGTCGATGTCGGCCCACGCGTGGTTCTGCGCGGCCTTCATGCCCGGGCCGCCTTTCTCGTCGGTGAGTCCGACCATCGTGTCGAGCGGCTCGAAGTTGCCGTCCGGCTTTTGATGCATCAGGCCCATGTAGCCCTGCTGCAACACCGTCGTGTAGCCCGACTCGTACTTGTCGGTGCGCGACAGCGAGATGTCGACCAGGCCGTCGTTGTCGAAGTCGACCATGCCGGCATCGACGTCGCCTTCGTTGTACGGCAAGCCGCGGTCGAGCCAGACGTTCGTGAACGTGTAGCCGCCGGCTTCGCCACTGTTCATCAGCAGCACGCTCGGATCGGACCACACGCGCGAGTAGTCGCCGCCGGGATGCGAGATCTGCGAGATCACGACGTCGAGGTTGCCGTCGTTGTCGACGTCGACGCACGCGAGCCCGAAGCCGTTGCCGCCGACGAACGTCTCCGGCGTCGCGCCGGGCTCCGGCGACTTGCCGAAGTCCGCGGCGGCGATCCAGTAGTTGCCGGTCGACAGGCTCGCGATTCCCGCCTGCATCGCGACGTTCGTGAAGTTGCCGTGGCCGTCGTTCTGAAACAGGAACTTCTGCGCGCCGCCGTTCGACACGCCGTAGACCGACACGAAGATGTCGAGGTCGCCGTCGTTGTCGTAATCGCACGCGACCGAGCCGTTGTTCGGACTCGCGACCTGAGTGCCGAGCCGGCTCGAGACGTCGCGGAACGTACCGTCGCCGTTGCCGAGGTGGAGCTCGTTCGTCGCGAGGTACGACGTCTGGCCGTTGCCGATGAACAGATCGAGCTTGCCGTCGTTGTCGAAGTCCGCGAACACCGCGTTGCCGGCCGACGTGTTGCCGAGCTCGCCCTCGACGCCAGAGCTCGTCACCTGCGTGAAGTGGCCGGCTCCGTCGTTGAGCCACATCGAATTCGCCAAGCCCGGCAGCGGGATGTCGAGGCCGGCGAACAAGTCCTGATCGCCGTCGTTGTCGACATCGCCGAACGCGAAGAACCCGGCTTGGACGTCGGCGAGCCCGGATTCCTGCGTGAAGTCGGTGAACGTGCCGTCGCAGTTCGACAGGAACACGAGGTGCGTGAACGGAATCCCCGCCTGCGGGTTCGGAAACAGCGAGTGCGCCACGATGTCGTCGCAGCCGTCGCCGTTGATGTCGGCAAAGCCGAGCCGGCTGTGATCGTTGATCGGGATGTTCGTCGCGCCGGGGACGAAGTTGTTCGCCTGGATCCCGCTCGCTTCGGAGATGTCGACGAACGTCGTCGAGCTCGGCGCGACGAGCGGCTTGTCGGTGCATGCGAGCGGCGGATCGCTCGGCTTGCAAGCGGCGGCGAGGCTGAGCAACGACACGACAATCGTTCGAGTGGTCACGGCGCGCACTCTAGAGATCGTCGCTACCCGCGCGCGCGAATAGATTCAGCCATCGGCAGCCGGTACCGCCGACTGACGACGCTACGGAAACCGAACCCAGTTACGCGACTGCGAGATCCGCGATCGGGCTCTCGCCGGTGACGCGCTCGAGGCAGCGCACGAGGTGCGCGCGGATCTTGTGCTTCTTCGAGTAGACCGTCTTCAAGCTGATCTGCATCTCCGCCGCGATCTCGTCGGCTTCCATGCCGCGCTGGTAGTACAGCTCGACGAACGTGCGGTCCTTATCGCTGAACTCGCTGAGCAAGCCGTTGAGGTGCTCCCACCGCTCCTTCTCGATCAGCTGATCGAGCGGCGTGCGATCGCACTCCTCGTGTGGATCCATCGCGCCATCGACCTTGTCGAGCAGCGGACGGCGGCGCGCGCTGCGCAGGTAGTCGTACGCGGAGTTGACCGAGATCATCCCGATCCACGAGCCGAGCTTGGTGCCGCGCGCCGGGTTGTAGATGCGGAGCTTGTGCATGTCGTCGCGGACGAGCTGCATCATGACGTCGGCGTAGATCTCGTCGAGGTCGGCGCTCGACAGGCTCGGCGAGTAGCGCAGCGTCACCTTGGTGATGCAGCGGTAGATCAGGGGACGGAATCGCCGCACGAGCTCGGCCCAGCCGCGCGCTTCGCTTCGGAGCACGACGCGCAGCAAATCGCGGTCGGTCCACTCGGTCACAGGCTTGGCGGCGCGGGCAAGAAGAGCCATGGGTCGTCCCTCCGGGAACTCCTAACAGCAACCTCGATGCCACGGATAAGTCACTGATTTTATTGGCAGCGATTCGGGTGACGGCGGTTCCGACCACCATTACTTGGTGGAATCGACCAAGACGGGGAAGACCGCCGATGCGATCCCCGTAGCCGCTCCCGAAGCGCGTGAACCCGCGATGACACTGTAGGTCCAGGCCGCAGCATTGCGATTCGCAGCGGCGCGGTCTGCCGAGTAACCAGACTCAGAGAGAACCGGCGTTCACGACTCGAGCGTTCGAGCGGCGGCACGCGCGTTGCGATGTGGCCGCGCATGCGAACGATTCTTCTAGTCCTGGCGATCTCTGCCGCGAGCGCGGCGCCCGCCTCCGCCGGTGTCCTCGACATCGATCTCGGAGGTGAGGCGAGCACCACCGCGTGGCCCGATGACTACGGCGGCGGCACGTCGCTGGGCATCGCCTACTACTTCTTGCCGTGGCTCGGTGCGTCGTTCATCGGCAAGGAACAGTACGCGAAGGTCGACGACCGCCTGCTCGAATACTTCAGCTTCAACGCAGCGTTTCGCGGGCGCCTCGGTCGGGTGCGGATCACCGGCACGCTCGGCGGCGTCCACCAGCACGAGGAGCCGCGCGCGGTGTGGATGGATCAGCCGTTCGATTCGATCGTCGGCGTCGCCGACGGTATCCGCCACCGGTTCGCGGTTCGCACCGGGGTCCAGCTCGCGGTGCCGCTCGGCCACTACTCGCGCGGCGATTACTACGCGGCGCTCGATCTCGACGGCACGCTGTTCACCGATACCGACAAGGGCCCGCGCTGGATGACGAGCGTCGGTGTCGACGTCGGCTTCACGTTCGGCTTCGGTGCGCAGTGAGGTTGCTCGCGCTGCTGCTCGCGTCGGCCTGCGATCCGCCGCCGATGACGATCACCCAGTACCCGTGTCCGCCCGCCGGCACGACGCTGACCTACGAGAGCTTCGGCTCGCAATTCCTCGACGAGAACTGCAACACCTGTCACTCCGCAGAGAATGACGCCCGCCACGGTGCGCCGGACTCGATCCGGTTCGACACCCTCGACGAAGTTCACGCGCTCGCCGCGCGGATCTTCGTGCGCGCCGCGGGCCCCAACACCTCGATGCCGCCCGGACCTGACGATCCGCCGCTCGACGCGCGCGATCAGCTCGCCGAGTGGCTGTCGTGTGGTGCGCCATGAAATGGCCATTCGCGATCATCGTCGCGGCGCTCACCGGATGTGGCACCGACGACTCGTGGTGCGAGCTGACCGGCAACTGGGCCGGCACGTGGACGAGCCAGAGCGGCGCGACCGGCGCGCTCACCTCGACGCTGGCCGACAACGACGGCGCGGTCACCGGCACGAGCGCGTTCGTCGACTCACCGTGCTTTGCACAGGCCTCGCTCGCGCTGGTCCAGACGGCGCAGAAGCTGTCCGGCACCGCGACCGACGGCGACGCGACGCTCGACCTCGACGGCGGTTGGGTCGAGGATCACCTCGAAGGCACGTACACCGTTACCGCCGGGAGCTGTGTCGGCGACGCCGGGACCTACAAGCTCGACCGGCAATGACGGTATCGTTCGCGGGTGAACCAACTACTCGCCGCCGCGGCCGTTGCCCTCACGAGCTGCGCCACTCCTCGTCCAGCGCCGTCGGCTCCTGCGCTGCCTTCTAGCCCGGGGCTCGAATACGTCGGCGGGACCGCGATCCAGGCGAAGGATCCGAAGACGCTCTCGGCTTGGTACAACGATGTCTTCGGCCTGCCGATGAAGGGCGAGATGCCGGGCGGCGCTTACGGCGGCTTCGAGTGGAACGGTACGTCGTTCAACATCGCGATCGTCAGCGCCGGCGGCGAGCATCCGGGCGCGGCGCCGGGAACCGCTTATCTCGTGTTCCACGTCGGTAACTACGATGGCTTCCTCGCGGCACGCGCCGCGAAGAACCTGACGCCGTTCTCGACGGAGAACAGCCCTTACGGCCGGTTCGCGAAGTTCCGCGATCCCGAAGGCAACGAAGTCGACGTTTGGGGGAAGTAGCTTCGACTCACGCGCTGGCGACCGCAGCATCCCACCGCGCGAGGTGAGCGGCGACCCAGCTGCGATCGAGGGCGGGCTTGAATCGGCGTTGCTCTCGCCACGCGCGGGCGAGCTCCGCTTGATCGCGCCATACGCCGGTGCCGAGGCCGGCGAGAAACGCCGCGCCGAGTGCGGTCGACTCGACCAACGCCGGGCGAGCGATCTCGACACCGAGCACGTCGCACTGAAACTGCATGAGCAGGTCGTTCGCTGCCGCGCCACCATCGACTTTGAGCGTGCCGAGCTGGCGGCCGGAGTCGCGCTCCATCGCGCGCAAGATGTCGACGTTCTGCAGCGCGATGCCCTCGAGCGTCGCGCGAGCGAGATGGGCGCGAGTCGTGCCTCGCGTGATCCCGGTGATCGCGGCGCGCGCATCCGGCCGCCAGTGCGGCGCACCGAGACCGGCGAACGCGGGGACGACGATCACGCCGCCCGAGTCTTCGACGCTGCGGGCGAGCGCTTCGACCTCGGACGCGCTCTTGATCAGGCCGAGGCCGTCGCGCAGCCATTGCACCGCCGCGCCGGCGATGAACGCCGAGCCTTCGAGTGCGTAGCGCAGCTCGCCGCTCGCGAGTTGCCACGCGACCGTCGTCAACAGGCCGGCCTTCGACGCGACCGGCTTGTCGCCGGTGTTCATCAGGATGAAGGCGCCGGTGCCGTAGGTGCACTTCGCGTCGCCGGGAGCGAAGCACGCCTGGCCGAACAGCGCCGACTGCTGATCGCCGGCGATTCCCGCGATCGCGATCCCGTCGGGCAATCCGGGCACGCCGCGGGTCGTCCCGGCCGTGCCGGACGAGGGCACCACTTCCGGGAGCAGCGAGCGCGGCACGCCGATCAACTCGAGCAGCTCGTCGGACCAGGTGAGCGAGCGGAGGTCGAACAGCAGCGTGCGCGACGCGTTCGTGACGTCGGTCGCGTGCACCGCGCCGCCGGTCAGCCGCCACAGCAGGAACGAATCGATCGTGCCGAACGCAAGCTCGCCGGCGCGCGCGGCATCAGCGAGCCCGGGGACCTCGCGCAGCATCCAGTGGACCTTCGTGCCGGAGAAGTACGGATCGAGCGTCAACCCGGTCAACTCGCGGACGCGGGCCTCTTTGCCGGCGGCCTTGAGGTCGGCGCAGCGGTCGGCCGTGCGCCGGTCTTGCCAGACAATCGCATGGTGAGCCGGCTTGCCTGTCTTGCGGCTCCAGATCACCGAGGTCTCGCGTTGGTTCGTGATGCCGATCGCCGCGATCGACGCCGGATCGATGGCCACGAGGGCCTGCGCCAGCGCCGCGGTCACCGAGGCCCAGATGTCCTCTGCGTCGTGCTCGACCCAGCCCGGCTTGGGATAGATCTGACGAAATTCTTGGTAGCCGCGCCCCCGAACTTCGAGCTTCTCGTCGAGGACGAGCACGGTGGAACCGGTGGTGCCCTGGTCGATCGCGATCACATGCCGCATCGAAACGATCGGGTATCACACCGCTGCGCACATTGACAGGTGGTGCCGACTGCTGCTTGGATCGATGGATCACGGCGGCCTGCGCATGAGTGAGTGGAAGACTCGCATCACCAAGGTTCAGGTCGTCAAGCCGGCCAAGGAGAGCGGGGAAGCTTGCTTGGTGCTGATCTACCCGCCGGGTCCCGAGATGGGCAAACGGTTCGCGTTGTCGCGCACCGAGATCGTGCTGGGTCGCGGCGCTGACTGCGACATCCAGATCGATCGCGACTCGGTCTCGCGGCGCCACGCGCGCGTGTTTCGCTCAGGCGAGAGTTGGTCGGTCGAGGATCTGCAATCGACCAACGGCTCGTACGTCAACGACGTTCCGGTGACGAAGTCGGTGCTGCGCGACGCGGACTTCGTCAAGATCGGCGCCGCGATCTTCAAGTTCCTCTCCGGTGCCGGCGTCGAGGCGAGTTATCACGAAGAGATTTACCGGATGACGATCGTGGACGCCCTGACCGGCGCCCACAACAAACGCTACTTCATGGAGTTCCTCGAGCGCGAGATCGCGCGCTGCCACCGTTATCGCCGGCCGCTCTCGCTGCTGATGTTCGACATCGATCACTTCAAGCTGATCAACGACAAGCACGGTCACCTCACCGGCGACTTCGTGTTGCGCGAGATGTCGCGGCGATTGCTCGGCCGAGTCCGGCGCGAAGAGTTGCTAGCGCGTTATGGCGGTGAAGAATTCGCCGCGGTGCTGCCCGAAACCGATCTCACCGGTGCGCGCACCTTCGGTGAACAGATCCGGCGCATCGTCGGCGACCAGCCGTTCGAATACGAGGGTGACACCTTCCCCGTCACCGTCTCGGTCGGTGTGGCGACCGTCGAAGGTGAAGACATCGACCTCAGCGCCTTCATCAAGACCGCGGACGACCACCTATACAAAGCCAAGCGCGACGGCCGCAACCGCGTAATCGGGTGACGCTGTCGCTTTTGTCAACTTGCGCTCGGTGGCCCGATCGCCATCCGCGCAAATTTGCTAGCTAAAATTGGTGACGCTGTCGCTTTTGTCAACCGGAGCGCCCGCTGGCCGATAGCCGCGGGATGCGAATCGCCCGAATCATCGAACCCCACAGCGTCCACCACGTCATCTCTCGTTTCGTCGACAAGCGATGGCTTCTCGAAGAGGAAGAAGACCGGGAACTCTACCTGCGCCTGCTCGCTGCCTCGCTCGGCAAGAGCGATTGGCTGCTGCTCGCGTACGCGCTCATGAGCAGTCACATCCACCTGTCGTTGCTTTCTGGATTGTCGTCGTTCGAGTCGCTGCTCAAGCGAGTCCACGCGCCGTTCGCACTCGAGATCAACCGGCGGCGCGAAGGCCTCGGCCCGATCTTCGCCGCGCGCGCATTCGCGTCGTCCGTTCACCCCGACAAGGTCGGGCGCTTGATCGCGTACATCCACAACAACCCCGTGCGAGGGGGCGTGGTGTCCACCGCGCGCGAGAGCACGTGGACGAGCCATCGCGCCTACGTCGGCCTCACCCGGCGCCCGAAGTGGCTGGCGGTCGACGAGGGGTTGCGCCGCGCTGGCGTCGAGGCACGCGCGTTCGACTCGTTTGTCTCTGGCGCGCTCGATGAAGACCGCACCGAGAAGATCGACGGCATACACCGCGTCGCGCATCGGCGCGGTGGAATCGAGATCGCGACGCCGATGCTCGATCCCCTCGTGGTTCCGTTGGTGGCACGGCCGTTCTCGATCATCCGACCGGATCCACGCGTAGTCCTTACGATCGTCGCGGCGACGCTCGGGCTTCCGATCGAGCGCCTGACTTCGCGCAATCGGGAGCCTGACGTTACCCTCGCGCGTCGCGTCGCCGTCCAGACTGGAATCCGCGCAGGACTCACCGCGGCCGAAATGGCCGCCGCACTTGGGGTCACGCGACAAGCGGCATCGAAGCTCGTTGCACATCAGCTCGACGCCTATGCCGCCGCAGCGGTGAGCGTCAGCTTGGAGCGGTTGAAGCTCGAAACGGACCGGGTGCGCCGCGCCGCAAGTTGACAGAAACGACAGCGTCTCCAAATTCCTTGAATTAAACCGCCGACATAGGCCAGCGGTTCGGCGCGCAAGTTGACAATAGCGACAGCGTCCCTAGGACTGTTCGCGCGCGGCTTTCTCGCGAATGCGTTTGTCTAGGAAGTAGTCGCGGCCGCGCCAGAACTCGGCGAACACGCCGACGATCGAGACGGCGGCTGCCGCTATCGAGCAGTATTCGGCGGCCTGCGGCACGAGGAGCGCGAGGCCGAGGAGGCCGGAGATGCTGAGGACTCGACTGCCCCACGCCAGCGAACGCGTCGCCACTTTGTGGTGGGACAACAGATTGTCGAGGCCACCGACGGCGAGCTCGAGCGACAGCACGGTGAACAGCGACCAGACGTGGACTGGCGTCTCGATCAGCACCGCGAACACGAGCGTCGGTACGGTGATCGAGCCGACGATGCGCACGAAGTCGGCGCGGTTGAAGTCGCCACGCGCGCGCAGCTTCGGCCATCCGAGCCAGATGTAGTCGAAGCCGCTGATCCAGGTGATCGCCACGACTCCGATCATGATCGCGCGCACCGCGTAGAGCGCACCTTCGGCTTCGTACACCGCGAGCAACGCCGCGAACGATGCGCTCATCCACAACGTCGCGGTCCAGAACTTGTGCTTCGCGAACCACAGCCATGCGAGCGCGATGATCGGCCCGACGATTCCGAACACGAGCAGCGGCACGATGACGTGCGAGTTGTCGACGAGCGGGAACAGCAACATCACGCCGATGCCCTGCATCTGCGCCCAGGTCTTGGCCTTCGCGATGTAGCTAGTCTTGAAGGTCAGCTGGCGTTGCGCGTAGGCGGAGCGCAGCGCGGTGATGAAGAACTCGCGCACGAACATCAGCGCACACGCCCAAGCGGGCACGAGGCCGAGGCTCGCGAACGGCATGTACGCGAACGCGACAAACACTTTGTCGGCGATCGGATCGAGCAAACCGCCGAGCACGGTCGGTCCCCACTTGCGCGCGAGCATGCCGTCGACCCAGTCGGTCGAGCCGAGCAAGATGCCCGCGACTAACGCGCTCCACATGTACGGGTTGTCTTTGAACCCGGTCTCGCCGCCGCGATAGATCAGCCAGCTCAGCAGCGGCATCGGAATCAGGCGCGCCAGGGTGACCTGGTTCGCGGTGATCCATGGCCGGCCGGCAGGAGGCACGAAGAGAACCTAACAGATCTGGGCCGCAGGCCTCGATTCTGGCGGGCGCCCGGGGCCCGATCCAATGCTACCCTCGTCGCAGGGATGACGAGCGTCGCCAACGGCTCGCCGACGTCAGGCGCCGTCCAGCGCGTGTTGCTGGTTGGGGCCGATGACGAAGCGCGCCGGTCGCTTCACTTGTTGCTCGATCGTCGCGGCTTGTCGGTCGCGGCGGGTGCGGATCTCGATGCCGCACGGCGCCACCTCGCGGCCGAGCCATGCGACGCGGTGATTGCAGCGCACGGCATCGCGGTCGATGTCGTGCAATCGCCGGGAGCACCGCCGGTGATCGCAGTGGTTCGTTCTCGCGAGTTGCCGCAGACGCTCGCGCTGCTCGCAGCCGGGATCGCAGATGTCGTCAGCGAGCCGCTCGACGAGCTTGCCGTGATGCTCGCACTTCGCCGGCTGAGCTCGGAAGTGCGCTCGTCGCGACCGCCGATCGAACCGATGACATCGCCGGCGCTCGTCGGCGACGGCGACGCGATGCGGAAGCTGCGCGTCACGATCGAACGCATCGCACCCGCGAAGACGACGGTGCTCGTGCTCGGCGAGAGTGGCACTGGCAAGGAGCTCGTCGCGCGCGCGATCCACCTCGCCTCACCGCGGCACGACCAGCGCTTTGTCGCGATCAATTGCGCGGCGATTCCGGCGGCGTTGCTCGAGTCCGAGCTATTCGGACACGTCCGCGGTGCCTTCACCGACGCCGTGCGCGACAAGACCGGCCTGTTCGAAGATGCGAACGGCGGCACGCTGTTCCTCGACGAGGTCGGCGAGCTTCCGCTCGCGTTGCAATCGAAGCTGCTGCGTGTCCTGCAGGAAGGCGAGATTCGCCGCGTCGGCGACACCGCCTCGGTTCACGTCGACGTCCGGCTGATCGCGGCGACGCTGCGCGACTTGTCCACGGACGTCGCGGCCGGTCGGTTTCGCGAAGATCTGTTCTATCGGCTCAACGTCTTGCCGGTGCACGTGGCGGCGCTACGCGAGCGCGCCGACGATATCCCCCAACTGGCGCGTTACTTCGCGCAACGCCATTCGGTGCGCCATAGTCGTGAGGTCGGGCTTGCCGACGCCGCGATCGAAGCGCTGCGCGCCCAGCCGTGGCCGGGCAACGTCCGCGAGCTCGAGAACGTGATCGAGCGGGCGCTCGTGCTCGCCGATGGTCCCGAGATTTCGGCAGAATTTCTCGGCAGCGTGATGAACCTCAAGCCGGCGGCGCCTACTAGCGACGACGCGGAGCTGAGCATCAAGAAAGCCACTCGGTTGCTCGAACGCGACCTGATCCGGCGCGCACTCGGCGCGACCGGCGGCAACCGCACGAACGCGGCCAAGCTGCTCGAGATCAGTCACCGCGCGTTGCTCTACAAGATGAAGGAGTACGGGATTTCCTGAGCCGCTTATCGAAGCGAAGCTTCGTACCGGTTTTTGGAGATCGCGCGCGGACATGCCAGAATTTCGGGCTGTAGAGGTCTAATGGCGAAACAGTGCATCGGGCTCGATATCGGCTCTAGCTGCGTCAAAGCGGTGCAGCTGCGCCGTAAGACGACGGGCTGGTCGCTGCAGGCGTTCGGTATGCAACCGCTCGTCCCGCAGACGATCGTCGACGGCACGATCATGGATCAAGGCGCGGTCGCCGAAGCGATTCGCCAGCTGTGGAGCCGACTGAAGATTCGCCAGAAGGATGTCGCGATCGCGATCGCAGGTCACTCCGTGATCATCAAGAAGATCATGGTGCCGATGATGAAGCCCGAGGAGCTCGCTGCCGATATTCGCAACGAAGCGGAGCACCACATTCCATTCGGTCGCGACGACGTCGAGATCGACTATCACGTCACGAACCCGGTCACCGCGAGCGGTCAGACCGAGCTGCTGCTCGTAGCCGCGAAAAAAGAAGTCGTATCAGATTATGTACAGGTCGTGCGCGACGCGGGGCTCACGCCGCAGGTCGTCGACGTCGCTGCGTTCGCGAGTCAGAACGGCTTCGAGGTGAACTATCAACTCGACGCGCGCGAGACGGTCGTGCTGATCAACATCGGCGCCGCGATCACGAACATCAACATCGTGCGCGGCGGCGTCTCGCTGTTCACGCGCGACGTGACGATCGGTGGTAACGCGTTCACCGAAGAGATCCAGAAGCAGATGGGCATCGCCGCCGACGAGGCCGAGGCCTACAAGATCGGCGGCAATCAGACCGAGCACGGCGTCGTGCCGCAAGAGACGTTGCGCGTGATGGAAGGTGTCGCCGAGGTCATGGCGGGCGAGTTCCAACGCTCGCTCGACTTCTTCCTCGCGACGACCGCAGACGCGAACGTTACGCGGATCGTGCTCGCCGGCGGCAGCGCCAAGGTCAGCTCGCTGCATCGCGCGATCGAGCGCCGCTCGCGGCTACCGCTCGAGGTCGCCGACGCGTGGAAGCGGATCGAGATCGATGCCACGCTCGATCGCGCGTACTTGTCGGCTCACGCGCCTGAAGCACTGATCGGCGTCGGCCTGTCGATGCGGTCGGCGGGAGACAAGTGACATGATCAAGATTAACCTCCTCCCGCAAAAACGAGCGAAGCGCTCGCAAGCGGCCGAACCCGGCACGCGAGACTTTCTCGTCGGCGTGATCGCGGTGATCGCCGCGGCTGCGGTCGTGTACTTGGTGTTCGATCGCCCGAAGCGCAGCGACATCGCCGATTTCCGCGCCGCGACCAAAGACCTCAACGCATCGATCCAATCGAACAACGCGCAGCTCGTCGGTTACGACACGTTGAAAGCGGCCAAGGACGAAGCCGCCGCGCGGATCCAAGCGATCAACCATCTCAACGGCACGATGGTCGTGCCGGCGAACATCCTGCACGAGCTCGGCCGCGTGTTGACCGCGAAGGGTCCGACGATGACGCAGGTGATGACGCGGTTGACCGGCGATGGTGGCGACTCGAACAAGAAGTTCCAGACCGACTGGGATCCAAGCCACGTGTGGATCACGGCTTTCACCGACAAGGCAGGTGCGGTGACGATCGAAGGTGGCGCGCAGTCGGAGTCCGACGTCACGCAGTTGTCGAAACGACTCGCGGCCTCGGCCTACTTCCTCGACGTCGCACCGTCGGCTGAAGAACGCACGACCGACCACGACAGCGGGCTCAACTACTACCGCTTCACGATCACCGGAAAGGTGGCCTACTGATGGCGGTCATGGCTGACTTCGCGAAGCTGCCGACCGAGCGCAAGGTGCTCGTGTTTGTCGTCGGCGCGGGCCTGCTCGGGCTGCTGTATTTCCAATTCTTCTACAAGCCACTCAAGGCCGAGCTCGAGGAGGCGCAAGGCGAGCACGACGCCAAGGTCGCGCTCAACGCGAAGCTCGAACGCGAGATTCCCGAGTACGGCGACATCAAGCGCGACATCGTGAAGTTGCGCGCGCAGATCAACGCGAACGACAAAGCGCTGCCGACCGAAGCCGAGTTGCCGGCGTTCTTCGAGACGTTGAACCGCAAGGTCACCGAGGCCGGCGTTGAAGTGACGAAGTGGAAAGAGGGCAACGCCGAGAGTGTCGAGTCATTCGTGCGCGTGCCGATCGATATCGAGATGACCGGCACGTACATGCAGATCGAGCGGTTCTTTGCGTCGCTCGTGCCGAAGAAGAAGGATAAGTCGGCGCCGAAGACCGATCAGCCAGAAGAGCTCGATCGCATCGTCTCGATCGAAAACCTTTCGCTATCGAACCCGGTCGTGCGCAACCGCGAGATCGTGCTCACCGCGAAGTTCACGGCCGCGACGTTCCGCCAAGAGCTGAAGAAGCCGCCCGCCCCCGGTCAACCGGGTGCTGCGCCGGCCGCCGGTGCTACGCCTGCGGTGCCGGCGCCAACGCCGACTCCATCGCCGGCCCCGCCGCAACCGACCACGACGCCGGCGACGCCAGCCGCGGTCAAGGCCGCCGCCGACAACGCGATGCAAAAGGACGACGCTCGCACCCGCAACGCGCCGACCGGTGATGGCTCGGGCAAGCCGAAGGGGAGCCTGTGATGAAGTTCTTCGGCCTCGTGGTCGTCATGCTCGGCGCGCTCGGCGCGTGCGGCGACGACGCTCCACCTCCCGGCGCACCCGGCGCACCCGGCGCACCAGCGGCAGCGGCAGCGGCAGCGAACTCGACTGAAAAGAAGCTCGAGCAACGCATCCACGTCGAAGATCTCGTGCAGTGCACGCTGCCCGAAAAGATCGAAGGCCCGGTGTGCGATCCGAAAGCACCGACGTGCGACACCGGTTACTGCTTGCAGACGCCGGCCGGGTTTCACTGCGAGCCTTGCCAAGAGCGCGACACGATCCGCGAGCCGCTGACCGTGCGCGACTTCGCGCCGGAGTTGAACCGCGATCCGTTCGAGTCGTTCGTGCTCGTGCCGGCCGGACGCGAGGCCAACGGCGCCGGCACGCCGCTGCCGATCGATCGCACGAAGGAATGCACGAAGGAGCAGATGATCGCGCCCACGTACAGCTACCAAGACCTGCGCTTGGTCGGCATCGTCGTGCGAGGCACGCAGCGCGAAGTGTTGATGATGCCCCCGCCGTCGACCGATCCGAACAACTACGGCCAGCTGATCAAGCGCGGGGATTGCGTCGGCAAAGAGAAGGCGATCGTGCGCGAGATCGGCACCGGCGACAGCGATACAGGCGGCTACGTCCTGTTCCAGATCCACGCCGATGCGACCGCGATGAACCCGAACACCGCGCCGCGGCCCGACGAGATTCGCACGGTCGAGCTCTACCCGGGCGGCGTCAAGGCGTCGACGAGTAGCGCGCCGCCTCCGGAATCGACCGCGCCGATCGTGACCCCGAAGTCGATGCAGCCGGTGGCGCCACCCGTGACGCCGACGACCGTTCCGCCGACCACGAAGCCGGTCGCACCGGTCGCGCCGACCCCGCCCGCCAAGGCGCCGACGAAACCGTGAGTAGCGAAAAGTTGTGATCCGGACTGCCGCCGGGTGACAATTTTTCTAGCCGCGAGGTCTATCGCGGGAGCTGCGTCCTACGCGACGCCGCGCCCGTCGACTGCCTCGCGACAGGAGTCGCCAATGACATCGACCGGTAGCCCACAGATCTGGTTCGTCGCGTTCGTCGCCGCCGCACTCGCTGCGACGGCATCGCCTGCTCGCGCAGACGACAAAAACGAAGTGCGCGCGGTGACATTCGACGAGGACGGAGGCGCAACTCGCGTCCACGTTCGCGGCGCGCAGACACCGACGTTTACGGTCTACAAGCTCGAGAAGCCGACGCGCGTCGTGATCGACGTGCCGCAAGCTCGACTCGCCGAGGCCGTACGCGGCCACGACAGCTCGATGGTGCTGAGCCCGAACACCTGGGCGGTGAGCACGATCGCGGCACAGCAACTCGAAGACGGCGGCACCGTCGTTCGCGTGATCGTCACGCTCGCGCGTCCCGGTCGCTACGACGTGAAGACCGACGGCAACGAAGTGATCGTGACCGTGATGGCGCGCGACGTTGCGCCGAAGACAGCAAACCCGGCGGAGCTCGAAGCGGCGCGCAAACAGGCGGCGTCGGCCGAACAGGCGAAGACCCAAGCCGAGCAAGCGAAGACGCAGGCCGAACAAGCGAAGAGCCAAGCCGAGCAAGCACGCGCGCAGGCGGAGCAAGTCAGCGCGGCGGCGCAAGACCAGGCGGCAAAGGCGACCGCGCGTGCCGAGGCTGCTCAGCGTGCGCTCGAAGATGCGAAGCAACTGCAGAAGAAGAACGCCGCGACCAGCGCTGATCTCGAGCGCGCGAAAGTGGCGGCGCTCGCCGCTCAGAATGCCGCGACGACGGCGCAGAACGATGCGACGCGCGCGAAAGCCGAAGCCGCGAAGGCGAGCTCCGACATGGCGAAGGCGAAGGCCGACGTTGCGAAGGCCAATGATGCGGCGATGACCGCGCAAGCCGATGCGGAACGAACGCGTGCGGCGGCCGAGCAGGCGAAGCGCGACGCGGATGCCCAGCTGCAGCAAGCGAAGAGCGAGACCGCGAACGCACGCCGCGAAGCGCAAGATCTCAAGACGGCCATGTCGAGCGAGATCGCGAAGGCTCGCGAGGATGTCGCGAGAGCTCGCGACGAGGCGCAGAAGGCGCATGCCGATGCCGATGCCGCGAAGGCCGATGCGGCACGAGAGAAGAGCAACGCTGACGCGATCCGGGTCCAGGCCGATGCGGCGCGCGCCGCCGCCGCCGCCGACAAGCGTCAAGCCGAGGCCGAAAAGCGCGAAGCGATCGCAACGCGCGCCGATGCCGAGAAGATGGTCGCGAGCGCGAAGGACCAGGTCGCGGCGCTCGCCAAGAAGACAGCCGCGGCGCAGGCCCTCGAAGATCAGGCGCGCACCGCGAATGCCGCAGCCCAAGCGCGTGAAGAGAATGCTCGCAACGAGGCAAATCGCGCTGCTCAAGAGCGACTCGCCGCCGAGACCGCGGCGCAAAAAGCGCAGGAAGCGCGCGACAAGTCGACGACGCAAGCGGCTTCCGAACGAGCGCGGCTCGTCGCCGAAGCGAAGGCGGCCGAGGAGCGGCTAGCACAGGCCAAGCGCTCGACCCAAGAGGCCGAGGCACGCCGGGTCGCCGCCGAGACCGCCGCGGACAACGCGAAGGATCAGCTCGATCGCTCGAAGGTTTCCTTATCGTCGATCGATCACGATCGCCAGACCGCCGAAGCGGCAGCGACCGATGCCGTGCGCAAGCGCAGCGAAGCAGAAGCAGCGGCGAACGATGCCGCGCGCAAACGGAGTGAAGCCGAGGCGGCCGCGAGCGAAGCCGCGAAGCGCCAGCACCTCGCCGAGGTCGCCGCGGGCGAAGCCGCGCAACGCCGTGGTCAGGCCGAAGAGCAGCGCGCCGCGGCCGAGGCGCAACGGCTGGCCGCCGAGCAAGCTGCGCATGCCGCACAGGTCGCGAAGGATGCAGCGGAGCATCAGCGCGCGATCGCGGAAAAGTCGGCGAAGGACGCACTCGGTGCGCAGCACAACGCGGAGGCCAGCCTAGCCGAGCTCATGGATCGCCGCGCCACCGCCGAGAAGGCCGCCGCCGCGGTCGAGGAACGCGCGAAAGCCGAAGCTAAAGCGCAAGAGCAAGTCGCGGCCGCCAAGGCGCGCAAAGCGGGCGAGGACGAGCTCGCGAAAGCGAACGCCGCGGCCGCCAAGATCGAAACCGAGCGCAAGCACGCAGAGACCGAGCTCGCCGAGCGCCGCAAGGCCGTGACGTCGCAGCAAGCCGAGGTCGCTCGACTCGAGACTGCGGCGATGCAAGCGAAGGACGCCGCCGATCGCGAAGAGAGCCGGCGCGCGCAGCTCGCGCAGAAGCGCGCGGATGAAGAGCAGCAGCTCGCGTTGCTGCAAGCGAAGAAGGCGACGGTGCAGCAACAGATCGCCGCGACGCCAGTCTCGGCGCCGGCGCCGGTCGCCCCCGCGCCGATCGCGAAAATAGCGCCGGCTCCGATCGCGCCGGCGCCGATCGCGCCGGCGCCGATCGCGAAGATCACGCCTGCGCCGACGGCGCCCGCGCCGACCGCGAAGCCGGTTGCGATCGCGAAGGCCCCGCCCGCGCCGGTTGCGAAGAACGCGCAGATCAACGACGTCCGATTCACCGGCGACGCCGACGGTGGCGAAGTGCAGCTCGCGATTGCAGGCGATGCCGATGTGAAGCTCGGCGAAGTGACGCCGAAGTTCGTCGAGCTGGTCATCGACCGCGCCGATCTTGCCGCGAAGCTCGAGCGCAAGCTCGATGTCTCGGCGCTCGGTGGTCCGGTGCGCAGCGTGTCGTCGTTCCACGATCGCCAGCAGCCCGGCCGCGTTCACATCATCGCCGAGCTCGGTGCGCCGGTCACGCCGACCCTCGAGCGCGACGGCACCGGTGCACAGGTGAAGTTCGCCGGCATCGGCCAGATCGCGAAGAAGTCGCCTGGCCCGCGCACCCAAGAGGTGCCGCCGCCGATCGTAAGCGGGTTCGGCGCTGCGTCGACGCCGATCGCTCAGCAGTCGGTCTCGCAAGTGCCGCCGCCGAACGCTCCGAACTCGCGCCGCCGCATCTATCACGGCGCGACCGTCGATCTCGATTTCAAGGACGCGCCGATCCACGACCTGCTGCGCACGATCGCGTCGGTCGGTCATATCAGCCTGGTCGTCCCCGAGACGGTCGACGCGAAGGTCACGGTCAGCCTCAAGCACGTGCCGTGGGACCAAGCGCTCGACGTGATCTTGTCGTCGCACGGCCTGTGGTACCGCCGCGAAGGCAATATCTTCCGAGTCGCGCCTCGCAAAGAGCTCGACGCTGAAGACGAGGCCGAGGCCGCGCGACGCGAAGCCGCGATCAAAGCCGAGGCACCGCGCCCAGAGATCGTCACGCTCAATTACGCCACCGCGAGCGAAGTGAAGCCGAAACTCGACGGCATGTTGTCGCCGAAGGGCAAACTCGAGGTCGACGACCGCACGAACGCGCTGATCATCAACGACGTCACCGGCAACCGGCAGCAGATCGCGCAGCTCGCGTATCAGCTCGATACCCAGACTCCGCAGATCACGGTCGAAGCACGCATCGTCGAGGCCGACTCGAACTTCACGCGCGACATCGGCATCCAGTGGGGCGGTAACGCGCTCGCCGGCGCGACCGGCGGCAACGCGACCGGTCTGACGTTCCCGTCGTCGATCGGCATCACCGGCGCGAACGTCGATCAGAACACGATCAGCACCGGCGTCGCGAGCCCGTCGGACTTTGCGGTCAACTTGCCGGCGGCGACCGGCTCCGGTGCTGGCGGTGCGATCGGCTTCTCGCTCGGATCGCTCGCGGGCAACTTCAACATCAACCTGCGGTTGTCAGCTCTCGAAGACAACGGCACGGTGCGCATCATCTCGGCGCCGAAAGTCACGGTGCTCAACGGCCGCGAAGCGAAGATCGCTCAAGGCACCTCGGTGCCGATCTCGGTCGTGTCGGCGGCCGGTACGAACACCCAGTTCATTCAAGCCGACTTGAGCTTGACGGTGAAGCCGTACGTCTCGCAGCGCGACTGCACGATCGCGATGGATCTCAACGTCACGAATAACCAGCCAGACTTCACGCACACGAGCGCGAACGGCATTCCGACGATTCAACGCAAAGAAGCGCACACCCGGATGTTGGTGCGCGACGGCGAGACCTCGGTGCTCGGCGGCATCTATACGCGCAGCACCGGCGTGCAGTACTCGAAGGTCCCGTTCCTCGGCGACTTGCCGGTGTTCGGCTGGTTGTTCAAGCGCCGGACCGAGACCGACAACCGCGGCGAGTTGCTCGTGTTCATGACGCCGAAGATCACGAACCGCGCCGCGCTGCGCTGCACCGAATAACAGCGTCAACGGCAACGGCTTCGCAAGTTGACAAAAGCGACAGCGTCCCCAGGTAATTCGCGTCCCCGACGTAGACTGACCAGGTGCCGACTCCAGTTTTTCTCATCGGCTTCATGGCCGCGGGCAAGACGTCGGTCGGCCGCGCGCTTGCTGGTCAGACTAAGCGCCGGTTCGTCGATCTCGATGACGCGATCGCGGAGCGCGGCACACCGATCGCGACGTTGGTCGAGCGCGACGAGCCGGCGTTTCGCGCACTCGAAGCCGAGGTGCTGCGCGAGGTGATCGCCGCGGCGAGCGACGGGCCGATCATTGCGACCGGCGGCGGCTGTGCAGCGCACGGTGACAACCTCGATCAGATGCGCGCCGCGGGGCTCGTCGTCGCGCTCGGCGTCGATGTCGCGGATGCGCAGGCGCGAGCGGAGGCTCAAGGTGGGCCGCCGCGACCGCTGCTCGCGAACGCCGCGCGGCTCGCGGCGAGCCGAGCTCCGAGCTACCGCCGCGCGCATGCGGTTGTCGATACGACGAAGCACTCGATCGAACAGGTCGTGCGCAGCCTGCGCTATGTCGCGGGCGCGTGGAACCAGCTGCCGGCCGGGCACCGTGGCGCGACGATCGTCGCCCTCGGTGAGCGCAGCTATCCGGTCGTCGTTCACGCGGGCGGCTGGGATTCCGCGCTCGTTCGGCCGTACCTCGCGGGCCGCTCGTTCGGCGTGATCGATCGGGTCGTGTCCGAGCATTGGCGCGCGTCGCTGCCCGCGGAGATCGCCGAGCTGCTCGAGATCGAGCCCGGGGAGGCGAGCAAGTCGTTCGCCGAGTATTCGCGGTTGGCGCAAGAGCTCGTCGCTCGTGGAGCCGATCGCAGCTCGGCGCTCGTCGCGATCGGCGGCGGCGTGGTCGGCGATCTAGCCGGCTTCGTCGCCGCGACCCTGTTTCGCGGCATCCGCGTCGTTCAGCTGCCGACGACGATCGTCGCGATGACCGATGCAGCGATCGGCGGCAAGACGGCGATCGACTTGCCGGCGGGTAAGAATCTCGTCGGAGCGTTCTGGCAACCCTCGCTCGTCGCGTGCGCGCTCGATACGCTAACGACGTTACCGGTGCGCGAGCGGCGCGCTGGGTTCGGCGAGCTGTGGAAATACGCCTTGCTCGATGGCGCCGACCTATGGCGCGCGGTCGACTCGTGCACGCCGTGGGCGAATCACGGCGGCGAGCCACCGCCGATCCTGCGCGACGTGATCGAGCGCTCGATCGCGTACAAGGCGGCGATCGTCGGGCGCGACGAACGCGAGCTCACCGGTCATCGCGCGCTGCTCAACCTCGGCCATACCGTCGGCCATGCGATCGAGGCAGCCTCGGGGATCCATCATGGCGAGGCAGTTGGCCTCGGGCTGGTCGCCGCGTGCCACGTGTCGGCGGCGCTCGGCTTGTGTGACCTGGCCCTCGCCGGCGAGGTCACCGCCGCGCTCGACCGCACCGGCCTGCCGTCCAACCCACGCGCATATCTAACTGACGACGCGCTGGCCCGGCTTGCCGTCGACAAGAAGCGTACCGGACCTACAGTGCGCTTCATCGCCGTGCGCGAGGTGGGCTCGTGTGAGCCCGTCGCGATCGCCGTCGATGAGCTACGAAGAATTTTGCGCGCAGTGCTCGCCGCTTGATACGATTTTTCTGGAGGACCTATGTCCCGCTCCCTAGCTATCTTCATTCCTAGCCTCGTTGCAGTCGCGGCCACCGGCTGTCTCGCCACCTCCGGCGACGAGGGCTTCGTCGTGCTCAACGACTCGGCGCCGCCAACCAGCGGCGGTTGTGTCTTCACGGGCAGTGCGACGCAGGCGTTCACCGCGTCCGGCATGATCAACGCCCTTTCAACTCAAGGCTACATGGCGTTTCCGTTGCTCGAGAGTCGGCTGCAGCTGATGACTCCAGGTGAAGGCAGCGGTACCGACACCGGCTCGGGATCCACCGACCCCCTGGCGAAGACCATCGACATCCAGGGCGCGCGGGTCTCGCTCACGCTGTTCGATCCGGTGACGATGACCGGCGGCGTCAGCTCACCGGCGACCGACAGCGCGATTCCCGACGGCCTCGATCAGTTCACCGCGGAGTTCAGCGCGACCCTGATGCCGGGAGCTACCTTGAACGTGGGCTTTCCGCTCGTGCCGCCCGCGGTGCTGTCCGGGATCCTGCCTTCGGGCTTCGACCCGACAGATCTGACGAACGAGTTCTCCGCGCTGGTCTCCGCGCACGTCATCGTGTTCGGCACGCTCGCCGGCGACGAGATCGACGCAGCGCCGTGGGACTTCCCGGTCACCGTCTGCGCCGGCGAAAACTGCGTGTTCAGTGATGTCGGATCGTGTCCGGCCACCGGCACGTTGCCGACCCCGAACCCGTGCAACCCGTATCAGGATGGCCAGATCCCTTGCTGCGAGAACGCGGCCAACAGCACGCTCGTGTGTCCAGCGACGACGATGTAGCGGCGCATTGCCCTTCAGGGGCTCATTCGCGGTAGGGATCACCGCGTCCTTGCTTCGCCGGACGCGTTGTCGATCGACCCGGCTCATTTGACGTCGCTTAGCCTGGCGTGCGTCTCGCGAGGTGCAGTAGCCTTGGAGAGAGGGACTCTTGTTCGCCGAAACACTCAAGAAAGTCGTCGACAATATCGATGGCGGCATCGCCGCCGTGGTGATGGGGCTCGACGGCATTCCAGTCGAGACGTACGTGCGTCAGAACGACCGCGTCGACGTCAACACCGTCGGGATGGAGTTCTCGTTCATCCTCGGCCAGGTCCGCAAAGCCGGCGACAGCCTGCAGGTCGGCGGGCTCGAGGAGCTCGCGGTCAAGGCGCAGCGGCTCGTGCTCGTGTGCCGGATGCTATCGCCGCAGTACTTCGTCGCGATCGCGCTCGCTCCCGAGGGCAACTTCGGCAAGGCGCGTTACCTCGCGCGGATGGCGCAACCGTCGCTCGCCGCCGCCCTGTAACGGCGATGTCCCAGGCTTGGCGCGTCCAGGTTCTGCACGGCGCGAATCTCAATCTGCTCGGCACGCGCGAGCCGAAGATCTACGGCAAGACGACGCTCGCCGACATCGACGCCGAGCTCGCGAAGCGCGCCGCCGCGCGTGGCGCCGAGGTGAGGTGTGCGCAGACCAACGTCGAAGGCGAGCTAATCGATCTGATCCAGCGCGCGGTCGGTTGGGCCGACGCGATCGTGATCAACCCCGGCAGCTATAGCCACACGTCGATCGGGATCCGCGATGCGATCGAAGCGGTGCAGATTCCGACCGTCGAAGTCCACTTATCGAACATCCACGCACGCGAAGAGTTCCGCCATCGCTCGATCACCGCGGCGAGCGCGATCGGCCTCATCAGCGGATTCCGTGCACAAAGCTACTACCTGGGCCTGGACGCGGCCCTCGCGCACGTAGAAGCTACCAAGCGCTCTCATGGCCAAGCAGCCCAAAGCCAAAAACGATCAAAACGGCGCAGACCGTGACGAGCACGAGCTCGTCGCGATGGCGCGCGGTCTAGCGGAGATCGCGAGCGAGCACGGTCTGTCCGAGCTCATCGTCGATGCCAAGGACGCGAAGCTCACGATCCGGCGCGGCGTCGTCGCCGGGTCCGCACCGGTCGCGGTCCACGCCCCCGTCGCCCTGCCTGCCTATGCGCCTCCGCCTGCGTTCGGATCGGCGCCGGCACCTGCAGCGGCCGCAGCGCCAGCCGAGGAGAAGGGTCACGTCGTGACGTCGCCGTTCGTCGGCACGTTCTATCGCAAGCCGAACCCCGACTCGCCGAACTACGTCTCGATGGGCGACAAGATCGATAAGGGCCAGGTGCTGTGCATCGTCGAAGCGATGAAGCTGATGAACGAGATCGAGGCTGACGCTTCGGGCACGATCACCGGCATCCTCGTCGAGGACGGCGCTTCGGTCGAGTACGGCCAGCCGCTGTTCCGGATCGCCTAGCCGTGTTCAAGAAAGTCTTGGTCGCGAACCGCGGTGAGATCGCGCTGCGCGTGATCCGCGCGTGTAAAGAGCTCGGCTTGCAGTCGGTCGCGGTGCACTCGACCGCGGACTCCGACGCTCTCCACGTCAAGTTCGCCGACGAAGCGGTGTGCATCGGTCCGCCGGCGTCGCGCCAGAGCTATCTCAACGTGCCGATGATCATCTCCGCCGCGGAAGTGACCGGCGCCGACGCGATTCATCCCGGTTATGGCTTCCTGTCGGAGAACGCCGACTTCGCCGACGTGTGCCGCAAGTGCAAGCTGACGTGGATCGGCCCGTCGCCCGATGCGATGCGCCTCATGGGCGACAAGATCAGCGCGCGCGCGGCGATGGCGAAAGCCGGCGTGCCGATGCTGCCCGGCTCGGCCGGCATTCACGACGAGATCACGTTGCTCGAGACCGCCGAGCGCATCGGCTTCCCGGTGATCTTGAAGGCGTCGGCCGGCGGCGGTGGTCGCGGCATGAAGATCGTCTACGAGAAAGAGAAGCTGCTCGAGGCGTGGGCGATGGGACGCACCGAGGCGCAGGCCGCGTTCGGCAACCCCGAGATGTTCATGGAGCGGTACTGCCAGAAGCCGCGCCACATCGAGATCCAAGTGATCGGCGACAAGCACGGCCACTACACGCACCTCGGCGAGCGCGAGTGCTCGATCCAGCGCCGACACCAAAAGGTAATCGAAGAGGCACCATCGGCGGCGTTGCCCGACGACGTTCGCCAGAAGATGACCGCAGCCTCGGTCAAAGCGATCGAAACGATCGGCTACACCAACGTCGGCACGATGGAGTACCTGCTCGACACCGACGGCAGCTTCTACTTCATGGAGATGAACACCCGACTGCAGGTCGAGCATCCGGTGACCGAGCTGGTGACCGGGCTCGATCTCGTGCGCGAGCAGATCCGGATCGCCGCCGGCGAGCCGCTGTCGTTTCCAAGCAACGGCAGCGCCGAGCGCAAGCCGCGCGGGCACGCGATCGAGCTGCGGATCAACGCGGAAGACCCGGTGACGTTCGCCCCGTGGCCCGGCAAGATCACCGCGCTGCACATGCCGGGTGGCCTCGGCGTGCGCCTAGACACCCACATCTACGTCGGCTACGTCGTGCCTCCCAACTACGACTCGCTGCTCGCGAAAGTCATCGTCCACGACGTCGACCGACCGGCCGCGATCCGCCGGGCGAAGCGTTGTCTCGACGAGATGGTCATCGAGGGACCGCGCACCAACATCCCGTTCTTGCGACGGATCATCAACCACCCGGAGTTCATCCGCGGCGAGTTCGACACCGGGTTCGTCGCCCGTATGCTCGCGGAGCGATCGTCAGCTGCCTGACGATCGCCACCGGGACCGGTGAGCAGTGATCCCATGTGCGCAGGTGCAGTGCGCAACGCTTGGGATTCGTTCAAGCTTTTCCTTGACCCTGTCGTATGCCCAGCCGTACTCTTTTAGTGATCCACCGGGCATACTGCCACCGGTTGGCTGTGATGAATCGCACCAGGAGGCTGTAAGGCGACCGTGGCCTTCAACAAAGAAAAGGTCATGGATGCGGCTCGCAAGTTTGTCGATCGCGGACAGATCGACAAAGCGGTCAAGGAGTATCTACGCATCGTCCACGAAGATCCGAAGGACGTTCGGGTCTGGTTAAAGATCGGCGATCTCTACGCGAAGAAGGGATCGAAGCAAGACGCGACCGATACGTACCTGAAGGTCGCGCGCTTCTATCACGACCAGGGCTTTCTCCATAAGGCGGTCGCGGTCTACAAGCAGATCCTCAAGCTCGATCCACGTCTCGTCGACGTGATCTTGAAGCTCGCCGAGCTCTATCGCCAGCTCGGCCTGATGTCCGATGCGATGCAGCACTACGAATCGGTCGCCGCGCATTTCCATCGCGAGGGCAAGACCAAGGAAGCGCTCGAGACGGTCAAGCGCCTCGTCGATCTCGATCCCGAGAACATCGCAACGCGGATCAAGCTCGCCGAGCTGTACTCGAAGGAAGGCCTCGTCGAGGAAGCGTCGAGCGAGTTCAGCATCGCGTGCGAGCAGCTGCGCCGACAGAACCGCCAAGACGACTTCCTCAAGGTCGCCGAGCGCTTGCTGTGGCACAAGCCCGAGAACCACTCGCTCAATCGCGAGCTCGCCGGGTTGTACCTGCGCCGCAACGATCCACGCCGCGCGCTACAGAAGCTGCAAGCATGCTTCAAGGCCGATCCGCGCGACGTCGATACGCTCGGGCTGCTCGCGCAGGCGTTCCAAGCGCTCGACCAAAAAGCCAAGACCGTGTCGGTGTTGAAGGAGCTCGCGCGGATTCACGTCGAGAATAAGGCGCGCGAGAAGGCTGGCTCGGTGTTCCGCAAGATCATCGAGTTCGTGCCGAACGATCCCGATGCGATCGCGTTCCTCGGACCGCAGCCGCGCGCACCGCAACCGCGCCCGGCGACGCCGCTGCCGCCCGCGATCCGCGCCGCGACGAGCGATGCGAAGTTCAACATCACGGGCGATCTGCCGGCGATCCCGCCGTCGACGCGGATGACCGGTTCGATGCCGCTGGTCGACGAGCAGAGCTTGTCGGGTGTCGACTTCGCGCTGCCCGAGTACGACGACTCCGACTTCTCCGCCGACATGGAGCCGCCGCCGGATCCGCGGCGCGCCTCGGCGATGGGCGAACGTCACTCCGACGAGATCTCGAAGATCCTGGCGGAGACCGATGTCTACGTGAAGTATGGCCTGCATCAGAAGGCAGTCGATCACCTGCGCCGCGTGTTCACGCTCGATACCGAGAACGTCGAAGCGCACGAGCGCTTGAATGACATCCTGATCTCGCAGGGCCGCGAGCAAGAGGCCGAGGTCGAGCTGCTAAAGCTCGCCGAGTTGATCGCACCGGCCGATCCGGATCGCGCCGAGGCCTATCTCCAAGAGCTGCTCGCGATGAACGGCACGCACACCGGTGCGTTCGAGCTCGCGCGGCGGTTCCGGCTGCGCGTCGCGCGAATGTCGTCGGTCTCGGCCGAGGTCGAGTACTCCGGCGGTGGCGTCGCCGCGATCGATGGCGATCTCGATCTCGACGATCTGGACTTGTCGTCACCGCCGCGTGCGATCGCGGTCGCTCGTGCGCCGTCGCCGCAACACGGTGGGCGCAACAGTCGCCGCGACTCGATCGACGACTTCGATCCGGCCGAGCTGCTCGGTCACGTCGCGTCGGGCAGCCCGGCGCCGTCGCGTCCGCCGGTGCGGCCGGGGGGCGTCAACGAGACTGGCGACTTCGAGCTCGAGTTCTCGCCATCGTCGCAATCGACGAAGCAGATCTCGGCTGCGCACGCCGAAGCGCTCGCGCAGATCGGCAACGACACCGAGCTCGCCGCCGACGATCTCGACGACGCGATCGCCGAGGCACCCGCAGGCAACTGGCAAGAGGCCGACGAAGAAGCCATCGCGGTCGACATCGAAGCGTCAGCCGCCGAAGAAGATCTGCCGTTCGATCGCGACGCGGCGCGCGAGTTCGACGCAGGCGTCTACGATCGCGGTGCCTCGCACGCGCCCGAGGTCGAGGAGACGCCGATCTACACCGACGCCGAAGCGCTCGAGGTCTCGGGCAGCTTCGATCCGTACAACGAGCCCGAGGTTATCGAGTCGCCTGCACCGTTCGAGCAGACCGCGATAAACGCGCCGCTCGCCGGCGATACCGGACCGCGCTCGGACACCAGCGTCGAGGACGAGCTCGACACCGCCGACTTCTACACGAGCCAAGGCATGTACGCCGAGGCGTACGACGTGTTGCGCGCGCTCCAGGCGACGGTGCCGACGCATCCGCTCGTTGCATCGAAGCTCGCCGAGCTCGAACCGCTCGTGCACGGGGCCGCGACGCCTGCCGCCGGCAACGCGAGCGAGCCGATCGCCGCTGCGATCGACCACGAAGCCGTCCACATGCCGGAAGGCACCGACGCGCTCGAGCTCGACGATATCGAAGAGGTCGACGCCGAGGAGCTCGAAGAAGTGCCCGCCGACGCTGACTCGGGGCCCGGCGGTGGCCCGGTGCACAAGCGCCGCCCGACCGTGATGCTAGAGAAGCCGGTCGAAGAGGGCGACGCCGACACGCACTATGACTTGGGCCTCGCCTACAAAGAGATGGGGCTCTACGACGAGGCGATCAAGGCGTTCGAGAAGGTGCTGCGCGCGCCGGGTCGCGAAGTGCAATGCCGCGTGATGATCGGCATGTGCCAACGCGAGCAGGGCAATCCGTCCGAGGCAATTCACCAACTCAAGCAAGGGCTGCATGCCGAGCCGAGCGATCGCGAACGGCTGAGCCTGTACTACGAGATCGGCATCACGTACGAAGCGATCGGCGACGACTCCGAGGCGCTCTACTACTTCGAGACCGTCGTGAAGCGCGATGCGACGTTCGCGGACGCCGGCGCGCGCGCAGCCGCGCTGCGATCGCGTGGTGGCAAGGCGCCGTCGGCG